>CALSBD010000101.1:0-8754 GCA_943373055.1 Rhizobium sp. Q54 | reverse complement strand
TCGCGCCCGGAGGTGGACAAGAGCGGCGAACATCGCGATGTGCTCGAAGCCTACCGCATGTTCGCCTATGACCGCGGCTGGGTGCGCAAGATGGAGGAGGCCATCAAGAATGGCCTGACCGCCGAGGCGGCCGTGGAGAAGGTGCAGTCGGACACGCGCGCGCGCATGCTGCGCTCCACCGACCCCTATCTGCGCGATCGACTGCATGATTTCGACGATCTCGCCAATCGGCTTTTACGCGAGCTGATGGGCAAGCCGCATGGCGCGGTGGCGGGGCTGTTGCCTAAGGACGCCATCATCGTGGCGCGCAACATGGGCGCGGCCGAACTTCTTGATTATGACCGCGAGCGCGTGCGCGGCCTCATCCTGGAGGAAGGCGCGCCGACGAGCCACATTGCCATCGTCGCGCGAGCGCTCGGCATCCCGGTTGTTGGCCAAATCCCCGGCGGCGTCAGCTTGGTGGAAGCCAATGACGCGGTGATCGTCGACGGCGAGGTGGGCGAAGTGCAGCTGCGTCCGCCCGCCGAGGTGGAGGCCGCCTATGCCGAGAAGGTGCGCTTCCGGGCCCGTCGGCAGGCGCAATACCGTCGCTTGCGGTCGCGGCCGAGCGTCACCAAGGACGGCGTGCCGATCAATCTGCAGCTCAACGCCGGCCTGTTGGTCGATTTGCCGCATCTGGAAGAAGCCGGCGCGGGCGGCATCGGGCTGTTTCGCACCGAGCTGCAGTTCATGGTCGCCTCGGCGTTTCCGCGCCAGAGCGAGCAGGAATCGCTCTACACGGAAGTGTATCGCGTCGCCGGTGACCGGCCGATTACCTTCCGCACGCTCGACATCGGTGGCGACAAAGTCCTGCCTTATGGCCGCACCTCCGACGAGGAGGAAAACCCGGCGATGGGGTGGCGGGCGATCCGGCTGGGGCTCGATCGGCCGGCGTTGTTGCGCATCCAGATCCGCGCGCTCCTGAAGGCCGCCAAGGGCAAGGAGTTGCGCCTGATGTTCCCGATGGTCACCGAGGTGGCCGAGTTTGAGCGGGCGCGGGTGCTTGTTGAGCGGGAAAAGCAATTCCTGCGCCGGCATGGCTATCCGATGGCCGAGACGGTGAAGCTCGGCGTGATGATCGAGGTGCCCTCGCTCCTGTTTCAGCTTGATGAGCTGTTCGGCACGGTGCAGTTCGCCTCGATCGGGACCAATGATCTCCATCAGTTCGTAATGGCCTCGGACCGGGGCAACAATCGGCTTGCCGGGCGCTATGATCCGCTCGGCGTGCCGTTCTTGCGGGTGTTGCGGCAAATCGCCGATAAGGCGGCGGAGTATCGCGTGCCGGTCACCGTGTGTGGCGAGCTCGCCGGCAAGCCGCTAGAGGCGATGGCGCTGTTGGCGCTGGGCTATCGCAACCTGTCCATGTCGCCGGCCGCCATTGGCCCGGTGAAGGCGATGCTTCTTGACGTTGACCTCGCCAAGCTGCGCGCGCGGCTTCTCACCCGGCTCGAGCCCAACCGCCAAAACACCGACATCCGCGACATGCTGCGCACCTTCGCCGAGGAACACGGCGTACCGGTGTGAGGCCATTGGTCGATTGAGCCCCCCGCCACCACACTGCCGACCCATTCACCGTCATTGTCCGGCTGGCCCGGGCTGATACGCTTGCGCTCCGTGAACCGCGCGGTCAGTGGCCGTGCCATGCCGCCTCTTGAGCCGGAGACTTCCCATGCAACTCACGCCTACCGATATCGTTTTGATCGCGCTCGCGGTTCTCGTGATTTTGGTCATTTTCGCGGGGGTTAAGACCGTGCCGCAAGGGTTTCATTGGACGGTGGAGCGATTCGGCAAATATGTCGGCACGCTGAAGCCGGGCCTCAATCTGATTATCCCGTTCATCGATTCGATTGGGCATAAGCAGAACGTCATGGAGCAGGTGCTCGACGTGCCCACTCAAGAGGTGATCACCAAGGACAACGCGACGGTCGCGGTGGACGGCATCGCGTTTTATCAGCTCGTCGATGCGGCGCGGGCCTCCTATGAGGTGGCAAACCTTGAGAATGCGATCCTCAATCTGACCATGACCAATATCCGCACGGTGATGGGCTCCATGGATCTCGACGCGCTTTTGTCGCATCGCGATGAGATCAACCAGCGGCTCCTGTCCGTCGTTGATCTTGCCGCCGCGCCGTGGGGCGTGAAGATGAACCGCATTGAGATCAAGGACATCGTGCCGCCGCGCGATCTGGTGGAATCGATGGCTCGCCAGATGAAGGCCGAGCGCGACAAGCGCGCGACGATCCTGGTCGCGGAAGGCGAGCGGCAGTCGGAGATCCTGCGCGCCGAGGGCGCTAAGCAGGCGCAAATCCTGGAAGCCGAAGGCCGCAAGGAAGCCGCGTTCCGCGATGCGGAAGCGCGCGAGCGCGCGGCGGAGGCGGAAGCCAAGGCGACCACGATGGTGTCGGAAGCGATCGCCAAGGGCGACGTGCAGGCGATCAACTACTTCGTGGCGCAAAAGTATGTGGAGGCGCTCGGCCAGATCGCCACCGCGCCCAATCAAAAGCTCCTCATGCTGCCGCTCGAAGCCGCCTCGGTGATCGGTTCGATCGCCGGCATCGCCGAGATCGCCAAGAGCGCGCAACTGAGCGAAGCCAATAAGCAGGCGCGCGCGAGCGGGGGGCGGGTGCCGTCGGTGGGCGAGGCGTGAGCGTGGCTGACGCACTCAGAGGCACGGGTGCGGCGGCATGTGCTGAAAAATTGTGCGAACAGCGTGGCAAGGCGGTTCCCTTTCGCGCCGCTTCACCGCACACTTGAGGTCTGTGGGGCGTGTTCGATCCGCGATCCCGGGTGAGTTCGTATGTCGTGGGAGTGCTGGCACGCCTCTTGCCGAGGATGCGGAGCTCACGGCGGGGTTTGGGGCCTGAACGGCTCGACCCGATCGGTCGGCGTGGTATGCGAGAGGAGTGAGGGATGAAGAGAATTTTGGCGGTGGCGGGCGGTCTGTCGGTTGGTCTCGTCGCCATGGCGGCTACGGCCGTCGCCCAGGAGAAGGTCACCTTCGGAACCAATTGGAAGGCCCAGGCCGAACATGGCGGTTTCTATCAGTCGGTCGCCGACGGCACCTACAAGGCGTGTGGCCTTGATGTGACGATTGCCCCCGGCGGTCCGCAGGTGAACAACCGCGCGCTGTTGCCGGTTGGCAAGCTCGACTTCCTGATGGGCGGCAACCTGCTTGAATCCTTCAATGCGGTTGACAACGGCATCCCCACCATCGTGGTGGCGGCGTCGTTCCAGAAGGAGCCGCAGATCCTGACCACCCATCCGGGTCAGGGCTTGGACACCTGGGAGAGCCTGAAGAACGCCGAGGTGATCCTCACCTCCGACGCGGGCTTCAACTCCTATTTTCAGTGGATGATCACCGAGTTCGGCTTCAAGGCCGAGCAGCGCCGGCCCTACACCTTCAACATGGGTCCGTTCCTGGCCAACAAGAAGTGGGCGCAGCAGGGCTATTTGTCGTCCGAGCCGTTCGCCATCGAGCGTGAGGGCGGCTTCAAGCCGAACGTGTTCCTGATCGCCGACTACGGCTTCGACACCTATTCGACCACCATCGAGACGCGCACCGAGCTCGTCGAGAAGAAGCCGAAGGTGGTTGAGTGCTTCGTCAACGGCTCGATCCTGGGCTGGTATACCTTCCTCTATGGCGACAACTCCGCGGCCCGTGCGTTGATCCAGAAGGACAACCCGGACATGACCAACGAGATGATCGACTACGGCATCGCCAAGATGAAGGAATACGGCATCGTCGATTCGGGCGACACCGAAAAGCTCGGCATCGGCGCGATGACCGACGCGCGCGTGAAGTCGTTCTTCGACAAGATGGTCAAGGCGGGCGTCGTCAAGGGCACGATCGACTACAAGAAGGCCTATTCCACGGCCTTCGTGAACAAGGGCCTCGGCCTTGATGTTCGCAAGAAGCTGACGGGCAAGTGATCGCCTGACGGTTTTGCTGCCCGGACGGGTCCCGTTCGGGCAGCTTTCCTTTTGTTTCGGGCAGCATCGGGACGCGTCATGTCCGCTGACGGCACGCTTTCGCCAAAGAGTTCCACCTTGAAGCCTATTGTCCGTCTCAGTGGCATCTCCAAGTCGTTTTCCAACGGCACGGTGGCGCTTACCGATATGTCGCTCGATGTATTCGAGCACCAGTTCATTACGCTCTTAGGCCCCTCAGGCTGTGGCAAGTCGACGGCGCTGCGCATCATCGCGGGCCTCGGCCATGCCACCAAGGGCAGCGTTGATTGGCCCGGCGCTAAGGTCGACAGTCGCGGCGAGCCGGAGCGCGACGTGGGCTTCGTGTTCCAGGAGCCCACGCTGATGCCGTGGGCGACGGTGTTCGACAATGTGTATTTGCCGCTGCGATTGAAGGGGAAGTCGCGGGCGAGCGTCACCTCCGAGATCATGCACGGGCTGGAGATGGTGGGGCTTGAGCGCTTCGCCAACAGCTATCCGCGTGAGCTGTCGGGTGGCATGAAGATGCGGGTATCGATTGCCCGCGCGCTCATCACCAAGCCCAAACTCTTGCTGATGGACGAGCCGTTCGCGGCGCTCGATGAGATCACCCGCAACAAGCTCAACAACGATATTCTCAAGCTCTGGCAAGACGAGAAGTGGACGGTGATTTTCGTCACCCACTCCGTGTTCGAGAGCGTTTATCTCGCCAACCGCATCGTAGTGATGGCCGCGCGGCCAGGCCGGGTGATCTCGGAGCTGGCCATCGATGTGCCCTATCCGCGCGGCGATGCCTATCGGACGTCCGCCACCTACAACGACCATTGTCGCACCGTCTCGGCGGCTTTGCACGCCGCGATGGACGCCAACGATCACCTGTGAGGCCTGCGATGAGCGCCGTGTCCGACCTGACCACTCCCACAGCCCCGGCCGCCGCACCGCTGGCCGACGCGCGCGAATTGGCCCGCGCGCGGCGTGAACGGATCGACCGGATCGCCAAATGGGTGCTGCCGGTGCTCGTGATGGCGATCGCGCTGGGCATTTGGGAATTCATCGTTCGCTACAATGAAATCCCCCGCTACATCCTGCCGGCTCCGAGCCTTGTCATCACCACCCTGGTCGCCGACTGGTGGTCGCTGTTTCCCTCGCTGTTGATCACGCTGCAGATCACCTTCTCAGCGCTGGCGATTGCCGTCATCGGCGGGGTAGGGCTCGCCATCTTGTTCACCCAGTCGAAATGGATGGAGTTTTCGTTCTTCCCGTTCGCCGTGGTGCTGCAAGTGACGCCGATTATCGCGATCGCGCCGTTGATCGTGATCTATGTGTCGGAACCCTATGTGGCGCTGCTCATTTGCGCGTGGATCGTCGCTTTCTTCCCGATCCTGTCGAACACGACGCTGGGGCTCAATTCGGCCGACCATAACCTGCGCAATCTCTTTGAGCTTTATGGCGCGTCGCGCTGGCAAACACTGCTTCACCTGCGGCTGCCGGCGGCGATGCCGTATTTTCTCGCGGGGCTGAAGGTCGCCGGTGGTCTGTCGCTCATTGGCGCGATTGTGGCGGAGTTCGTCATTGGTGCTGGCGGGCGTGGCTCGGGCCTTGCCTTCCGCATCCTGGAGGCGAGCTACCGGCTCAATACGGCGCGCATGTTCGCCGCCATCATCCTCATCTCCATCACGGGCATCTTGATCTTCATGGTGCTCTCGCTCGTCAGCCACCTCCTTTTGCGCAAGTGGCACGAGAGCGCGCTTAAGCGGGAAAACTGATGACCTTCGGCTTTGCCGCTTTACCCTCCGCCTCGCGCTATGCCCTTCTCAACGCGCGCGTCCCGGCCGCGCTGGTCACCGCACCTGGAGCAATCGCCATTGATGATCTCGCCCGGGTCGACCTCCTGGTCGAGGGCGCCACGGTCGCTCAGGTGTTGCCGCAAGGGACTGGGCCGGCCGCCTGGGGTGACGCGCCTGCGGTCGATCTCAAAAGCGGGGTGATTTTCCCCGGCTTCGTCGACGCGCACACCCACCTCGACAAGGGCCACATTTGGCCGCGCAAGAATAATCCCGATGGGTCGTTCCCCGGCGCGCTCAATGCGGTCGGCGAGGATCGAAGCGCGAACTGGTCGGCGTCGGATGTCGAGCGGCGCATGGACTTTGGCCTGCGCGCGGCCTATGCCCACGGCACGGTCGCCATTCGCACGCACCTCGACAGTGTCGGCGGGCAAGAGGATATCTCGCCGGATGTGTTCGTCCGCTTGCGCGACCGTTGGGCCGGTAAGATCGACCTGCAAGCCGTCACCTTGTGCGGCGTCGACTATCAGGTCGATCGGGTGCACTCGGAAAAGCTCGCGCGGATCAATCAGCGCATCGGTGGCGTCTACGGGTCGGTGACCTACATCACGCCCAATTTGGAACCGGGGCTCAAGGTCGTGTTCGATATGGCCGAAAAGTTCGGCCTTGATCTTGATTTCCACGTTGACGAGACGCAGGACCCGATGGCGGCCTCGCTTGGCCGGATCGCTGAAATCGCGATTGAACGGCGCTATCAGGGCAAGATCCAAGTCGGCCACTGCTGTTCGATTACGCGCCAGCCGGCCGACCAGCAAGATCGGGTCTTGGACCTCGTTGCCAAGGCCGGCATCGCCGTCGTGTCGCTGCCCATGTGCAACATGTATCTGCAAGAGCGCCACACCGGCCGCACGCCGCGCTACCGCGGGGTCACGCTGCTTCATGAGATGAAGGCGCGCGGTATTGCCGTGTCGGTCGCCTCCGACAACACCCGTGATCCGTTCTACGCCTATGGCGACCTCGACATGCTGGAGGTCTACCGTGAGGCGACGCGGATTGCTCACTTCGATCATCCGGTCGCCGACTGGCCCGCCACGGTGACGGCGACGCCGGCCAAGGCCATGGGACTTGCCGGGCGCGGCATCGTGGCGGCTGGTGCGCCGGCCGATCTCGTGCTCTTCAAGGCGCGCTCCTGGACCGAGCTTCTGTCGCGGCCGTGGACCGACCGGACCGTGATCCGCGCCGGACGCGCGATCGACCGGGTGCTGCCTGACTATTCCGAACTCGACGACATCGTCGGCGCGCCCTGATCCGCGTGCCCCAACCCTGGAGCTCTCCCATGGCCGACATCGCTGCCCTGAAAGCCGACCTTGGTGATATCAAGACCGAGGACAATCCGGCGATCGTCAAACAGAAGAGCCGGGACTTTTTTTGGTATTCGCCGGTGCTCAAGCGCCAGCTGGACCATGTCACCGGCGACTTGATCGTCACGCCCAAGACCAAGGCCGAGCTTATCCATGTGATGAAGACCGCCTATGCCCATGGCGTGCCGGTCACGCCGCGCGGCACGGGCACGGGCAACTATGGCCAGGCGATGCCGCTGTCGGGCGGCATCGTGCTCGATCTGTCCGCGCTCAATCAGGTCAAGGAGATCAAGTCGGGATCAGTCGTTACCGAGCCGGGCATCGTGGTCTCCGAAATCGACAAGGAGACCCGCAAGGTCGGCCAGGAGATGCGGCTGCATCCGTCCACCTATCACACCGCCTCTATCGGCGGCTTCATCGCGGGCGGATCCGGCGGCGTCGGCTCGATCAAGTGGGGCGGCTTGCGCGACTATGGCAACATCATCCGCCTTGAGGTGGTGACCATGGAGGCGGAGCCGCGCACGCTGGTGCTGACAGGCGACGATCTGCATAAGGTGAGCCATGCCTATGGCACCAACGGCATCATCACTGAAGTCGAGATGCCGCTCGCGCCCGCTTACACCTGGGTCGATGTGATCATCGGCTTCCCCACCTTGCGCCAGGCGGCCGAATACGCCAATGCGCTGGGCGAGCAGGATGGCTTGGCGCTCAAGGAGGTCGCGGTGGTCGCCGCGCCGGCGCCGAACGACTATTTCCTGCGCCATCAGAAGTATTTGCCGCGCGACAAACATTGCGTGATCGTGATGGTCGCCGACTTCGCGCTCGATGCCATGCTTGCCTTCACCGGTCGGTTTAAGGCGGCCGAGATCCTATTCCGCAAGGATGTCCTGTCGGAGGCGGACCTCAAGGGTCTGCCGCCGGCGTTTGAGCTCGCTTGGAACCACACGACGCTCAGAGCGTTGCGCGTCGATCCGGCGATCACCTATTTGCAGGTGCTGTATCCGTTCCCCAACCAGATCGATCTTGTCGATAAGATCCATGCTCGGTTTGGAGAGGAGGTGCCGGCCCACCTCGAATTCGTCCGGTTCGATGGCAAGGTGACCTGCTTTGGCCTGCCGATGGTGCGCTTCACCACCGAGGAGCGGCTGGAAGAGATTATGAAGATCCACGAGGATATGGGCGCGCCGATCTTCAATCCGCACCGCTATACGCTGGAAGAGGGCGGCATGAAGCAGACCGACGCCATCCAGCTCGCCTTCAAAAAGGAAGCCGACCCGAAAGGCCTGCTCAATCCGGGCAAGATGGTGGCGTGGGAAAACCCCGACTTCGACTTCCGCGCCGAGAAGATGTTCCTCTTCAAGGGGTTGCAGCAGGCGAGCTGAGGCATCTCGCCGGTCGCCATGCGCGCCGGTCCGCGGGCTTGGCAGGGCTGATCGGCTTAAGGTGCGCGCGGATTTCCGTTGCCCCGCGCGCGCGGCTTTGCGACATCTAGGGCATGATGTTCGCAAGCGACAATTGGTCGGGCGCCTCTGACAAGGTGCTCGCCGCCTTCACCTCCGCGATGGCCGGCTTCGCGCCGGCCTATGGCAATGACGCGCTGACGAAGCGCGTCACCGAGCGGCTCG
>CALSBD010000100.1:0-8764 GCA_943373055.1 Rhizobium sp. Q54 | reverse complement strand
CTGACCCCACCGGCTGCGATGATCTGCGTCGATGGTCGGCCGATCAGGGCAGATCCTTCGGTTTGTCGCCGGAGACACCATCCTCGGCGATGTCGGCGACGATCTTGGCCTCGGCGGCGCGGTCGATCGCCTGATAGGCGACACTGCCGGTATCCACCCGCTTGGAGAATGCTGTCTCCTCACCAGCCGCCAATGCCTTGGCCTGGGTGATCCAGTCCTCGCGCTCAATGCGACCGGGGAAGGCGAGAAAGGCGCCGACCCATTTGGCGTTGGTCGGCGACCACGCGGCGATCTGGTCGAAGTGCCAGGTGCCGAGCGCATTGAGACGGGCTTCGTTTTGTGGGCCGATGCCCTTGATGCGCTTGAGGTTATCCGCCTTGCCTCCGCGCGCGGCGACCAGCCCGGCCGGGCGGGAGCCGACCGCGTCAGCGGCCGCCGCTTGCGCGGCTTGCGCCTCAGGGATTGGCGGCGCGTCGACGGGCGTGGTCTCAGCCACGATGGCGGCCGCTGCCGTCTCTTCGACGACAGGCGTGGCGTCAGAAGCAAGCGCGGCTTCAGCGCCCAGCGCCACGCCCATGGACCCCGCGCCCGCGAAGGCAGTGGCGACGGGACCGTCAACGACGGGCTCCGCTGGGGCCTCAGTGCCCGTCTCAGAGCCCGCAGCAGCCACGGCGTCGCCGCCAGCCGCTTCGGCAGCCGCAGGAGCCTCGTCAGGAGCGTCGGACGTGCTCGACGCGGCGGTGCCCTCCGGCTCCGCTGGGGCCTCAGTGCCCGTCTCAGAGCCCGCACCAGCCATGGCGTCGCCGCCAGCCGCTTCGGCAGCCGCAGGAGCCTCATCAGGAGCGTCGGACGCACTTGGCCCGGCGGTGCCCTCCGGCTCCGCTGGGGCCTCAGTGCCCGTCTCCGAGCCCGCATCAGCCATGGCGTCGACGCCAGCCGCTTCGGCAGCCTCAGAAGTTCCGTTGGCCGCTTCGGCAGCAGCGTTCGCGTCTGGCGTCGCAGCAGCGCCGTGATCCGGGCCGCCGCTTTGAGCCGCGTCCGCGTCGGTGGCGGTGTGGGCGACGGAAATCATCGCGCCCTGCTGGATGTAGCCGGCCGGTGGGGTATTGGCGAGCAAAGCAGCCTTAGCGGCGTGGCTGGGGGCAACACCGGTGACGAGCAGAACCTGATCGGTCAGCGTCGCCTCGCCGCTCGTCAACCGGGACAGCTGCTGCAAGCCAAACATCGCGGCACCAGCCATGCCGACGGGCGCGCCGTGCGCAAGAGACAAGCGATCGACCACTTCGAGCCCACTGAAGTGCCGCCGGGCCGCGCCAACGAGCTCCGCGCGCGCGAGCTCGGTGGGCACCGAGCCGGACAGCACCACCTCGCGCGCCGTGCGCGTCGCCGACCACTGATAGGGCGACGCGGTCGGCAGGCTCGGCACCTTGGCGGCAGCCGCGGCGGCAGCGTCGCGCGAGGCCTCGGACTGCAGGTTCCAGCCGCGCATGAGGCAGCCCAGAGCGCAGCCGATCAAGTAAGCCGCGGCGATCAACAAAAAGGACTGGAAGACCAGCATCGACATGGCAGCGTCCTCCTCAGACCTTCTTGGGGTCGTGGCTGAGCCAGCCGACCACGATGCCAATCATCAGGGCAATGAGGAGAAAGACCCAAAGCTCTTGAATGAGATACCACATGGCCGCCCCCCTCAGTTTTGATCCAGCACCTTGAGCTCAATGCGCCGGTTTTTGGCCTTGTTGTCGGCCGTGTCGTTTGGTGCGATGGGCTGTGTTTCGCCGCGGCCGACGGCGATCAGGCGCTCGGCGGTGATGCCCGCGTCGACGAGATAGGCCGACACCGCCTGCGTACGTGCCTCCGACAAGGTTTGGTTCGCCTCATCGGTGCCATCGCTATCGGTGTGGCCGGAAATCTCAATCCGGTTCGATGTACAGCGCGCGGCCGCGTAAACGAGCTGATCGAGCAGGCCCGCCGAGACGGAGCTGATCTCAGAACCGCCGGTGGTGAAGCGGATGGAGTTGCCGCTAAGCACCTCGTCCACCCGAATCTGACAGGTCGGCCGATCCACCTGGGGTGGCGGCGGCAGCACGGTCAGGCCGGTTACGTCACCGGCCCAGCCCTGCGGCAGTCCCCCTTGCAAGTCGGTGCGGATCAGCGCCAAGGCCTTGTCATAAAACGCGCCGCCCGTGAGTGAGACGGCCTGATCAGTCAACAGCGCGGTGCCTCCCTCAAGGCGACTGGCGCCGGCGACCGCGGTGATGGCCGCATCCTTGAAGCCCGCGGGCGCACCGGCGATGACACGCACATTATCGCGGACCTCGATGCGACCAAAGCGTAGGGCGATGGCTTCCAAGAGCGCGTCACGGGTGGCCTGATCGGGCACATAGCCGTTGAGCGACAAGGCGTTGCCGATCTTGGCAGCGGCAAACACATAAGGCGACGGCGGCCGCGCCGTCAGCTTGGCAGTCACTGTCGCGCCGCCGGGAACGCCGGCCTTCAGCGCGGCTTCAATGGCGTCTTGCACGGTCGGATCGGCTGCTTCACCCGTCAGGCTGAGCCCGGTGCCGGTGACGGCGAGCTCACCGACCTCCAACCGTCCAAGCTGGGTGAGACCGAAGCGAACCGTGTCGGCGAAGCCGGCCGGTTGACCGGCCGCGAGCTTGAGCTGGTCATCGATCGCCACGCCGGGGAACGCGGCGGCGACCGTCGCCAGGAGGGCGGCGCGCTCGGCGTCCGACGCGATAAAGCCGGTGAGGGTGAGGCGATCGGCCGACCGCTCGACGCCAAACCGCCAGTCCGAGACGACGGCGGGCGCAATGTCCTTGAGGGCGATCGTGGTGCCGGCCGGGGCAGTGGCCAAAGCGGCAAGTGCGGCCTCATAGGCTTCGGGCGTACGAGCGACGCCGCGCACGCTCAGCGCTGCGTCGGAAACCGAGATGGTGGCATCGGCCAAATGGGTGAACTGGGCAAGGCCGAGCGTGAGTGCGGGCGCGAACCCTGCCGGCGCGCCGTCAGCAAGCCGGGTGGTGTCGGTTACCGTGGCGCCGGGAACGGCGGCCTTGATGGCCGCGCGTGATGCCTCCGAGGGCACGTAGCCGGTCACGCTCACGGTCGTGCCGGTGCGCGCCACCACGATCCCAAACGGCGACGGCGGGCGCGCGGTGATGCGCTGAGATTGCAAGGTGACCCCCGCGGGCAGCGCGCTCGTTAGCCCCGCGACCAATGCATCGCGCGCGGCCGGATCCGCCGCCACACCTTCCAGTGTTGCGCCGGCGGGCGACAGACCAAAGGCGCCGGTTTCAAGCCGGGCGAGCTGGGTGACGCCAAAGTCGGCTGCGGCAGCGAAGCCATCGGGCAAACTGGCGGCCAGCTGCGTTTGGTCGACCACTTGGACGCCGGGAATCCGGCTGCCGATCGCCGACAAAATTGCCGTGCGGGCGGCCGCAGACGGCACGAAGCCGGAAACGGTCGCCACATTTTGCGTTTTGGCGATGCCGAACGTCCAATTGGAAACGACGGCGGGCAACACGGTGTTTGAGGCAAGCGTGGCGCCGGCCGGCAGCTGACCGAGGGCGGCCAGCGTGGCGGCATAATCAGCCGGGCTCTTGGCTTGGCCAGAAAGGGTGAGCGCGGCATCCGACAGCGATGCGGCCCCGGTGGTGAAGCGCTGCAGCTGAGACAAAGCGAACGTGGCGAGGCCACCAAAGCCGTCGGGCGCGCCGCTTGCGAGCTTTAGAGTGTCCGTAACCGTGCCGCTGGGCGTGATCGCCTTGGCGGCAGCGACGAGATCGGCACGCACGGCCTGCGACGGCACGAGGCCGTCCAGGGCAATGCCACCTGCCGTTAAGGTGGCCGACCAGACATAGGGCGAGACCACCGGCGGTGTGATGGTGGCCGCGGCGAGCGAGAAGCCGGCGGGCAAACCGCCGGTCAAGGCGCTCGTGATATCGGCGTAGCTCTCTAAGCTTGCGGCACGGCCCGTGGCTGTCAACGCTTGATCTTGATAGGCGACGGCCCCCTCAGCGAGCTTGGCGAGCTGTTCGCCAGCGAATGCGGCCGCACCCGTCAGTCCAGCCGGAGCCCCGCGGGCGCGTTTTTGCTCATCCTTGATCGTCACACCGGGCAACGCCTTGCTGATCGCCTCATTGACGGCCTTGCGCGTCGCCTCGTCAGGGATAAACCCGGACAGCGTCACGCTGCCATCGGCAGCACGGGTTGCGGACCAGGCGTAGGGCGCCTGCAGCGGCAAGATGGCAGCGCCGTCATCAACCACGCGCACGCCATACACCCGGTCGGCCGACTGCATGGCGAGGATCTTGGCGTCTGGCGAGGGGGCGGTGCCTTGCAAGGTGGCATCGCGACCATCAAGCGTGACGGTCGCCCAGCCTTGGCCGTCAGCGGCGAGGCCCGCTGTGGCGCGCGCGGTCAAATCGCTTTCGATCGATCCGGATTTGAAGACCATTGCCATGGCGGTCAACAGGGCCACCGCGATCAAGCCCGGTAAAATCCACGACCGCCACCGACACATCGTCTCTCTCCCTACCCGTTTTGGCCCGCCGAGGACGCCCGCACGTGCCGCAAAGGGAGATCTCCTTTGCGCGCATCCTGCTTCACACCTCGGCCGGATGGGAACAGCCCCCAATTCCTCATCCGTAAGGCCCCCTCTTGGAGGCATATCTTCAAGCTTTCTGCGAACTTAAGAAATCTACCGGAGGGCCGCAAGCAAGATAACGGTAATCTCATGCGTTGCTGATGACAGTTGGGGCCGGAGCAACGGCTAGCGCGTGGGGCGGGCTCGGGCCCGAAAGAGCGGCAATCTCATGGGCCTCTTCGACAATGCGATCCGCGAGACGGTATTGGCCAACATCCGCTTGACGGACGCTTGATGGACAAGCTGAGCCCATCGCAGCACGCCGGGCTCAAGGCCCTGGCCGTACCCGCAAAAAGCAAACGATCAACGCAAAAAGAAAAAGGGCCCGGCGCGAACGCCAGGCCCCTCTTTAACTTTGGATGCTGCGATCAGAACGAGCGCTGCACGCGGAAGAAGCCAACCAGCTCCGACGCATCGGCACCGCCGGCAGCGGCGTTGAAGTCGTCGTTGCGGTACTCGAGGCCGGTGCGGAACTGCAGGCCAGAGACCGGGCGGAAGGTCACGTCACCCATCGCGGTCCACGAAGTGACCGTGGCCGGGCCGTTGTCATGGACGCCGAACGAGGCGTGCACGCCGAGGGCGACCTGCGAGGTGAAGCCGAGGTTCACGCCAGCCGCGACACCGTACGAGGTGGTGAGGTTGCCGTTGACGAAGAAGTCAGCAAACGGAGCCGCCGGGTCGACGTACTTGGTGGCGCCCTTGGCGTAAGCCGCCTGGATCTGGAAGTCCGACGCCGAGCCGAGACCCGGAATGTTGACCTTGACGCCAGCGCCGACCGCGTAGCCGACTTCGTCGACGTTCACGCCGTTGGCGGCGAAGAAGGCGTCAGACGAATAAGCGTGGTGCAGGGCACCCATGATCTGCGCGCCGCCCCAGGCCTGCTCGACCTTGATGTTGGCGACGACGTCCGGCCAGCGGGTGCCGCCGTAATCGTTAAACACTTCGTTCGGGTCACGCTGGCCGTCACCGTCGAAGTCGAAGAACGAGGTGCCACCGTTGCGGGTATTGACCGGAGCTTCGAACGACAGCGAGGCGGAGATGCCGTTGCCGAACGCAGCGGTGTACGCCCACACAACGTTCAGGTCATCGGGACCGGCAACCGAGGTCTGGAGGACGTCAGCGCCGCCGCCGTAGAACGTGAAGAACGAGTCGGTGAAGCCGAAGGTGAAGCCGGCCCACTTGATCCACGCGTAGTCGAGCGTGGTACGGTTGGTGGTGCCGCCAGCGTGGTCGAGCGTGGCGTTGATCGAGATGAACGACTGCAGCGGGCCGAAGTCGGTGTTGTTGATCGCCTCGAAGGTCACCTGGCCGCGAGCGCGAGCCGCGATGCCCTGGTCACGGTCGGCCCAAGACAGACTGCCGATATTGCCGCCGCCCTCTTCCGAGATCGACGCCCACAGGTCAACACGGACATAGCCGCCAACCTTCAAGCAGGTCTCGGTGCCCGGGATGTAGAAGAAGCCCGTGCCGTACGCGTCGCAAACGCGGACGTAATCGACCGGCTCAGCGGCCGGAGCGGCGAGGTCAGCCGCCTGGGCCGACGTGGCGGTCATCAGACCGGCGAGGACGAGAAGCGTCTTCTTCATGTGTGACTCTCTTCAAGCAGGGCCAATCGGGAAGGTCGATTAACCAGGGAATTCTGCGGGCCCGGGGGCCTTGATGTATTTACCCTGCCAACAACACTGCCCCGGCACAACAGACAAATGCGCCAAACCCCGCGCCAACCGCGCGTTCGCAAAGTGGCTGTTGCTCAGACACCACAGTTTTATGAACGCGCGCACATTCGATGCACACAAATGTGGCAAATGCCTAGGGTTCGAGCGGAATTTGATGCCGAATCAAGATGTTACCGAAAGGTTAAGACACCCCGGGTTTGTCGCCGCCGAGCCTTTCGAGCGCGCGGGCATGGTCGCACCCGCGGCGACGGATGGATTTGCGTTGGCATCGAATTGGTGGTTGAAAACGGACCTCAACGATGGCTGAGGCCTTAACTGGGAGGTCGTATGACTTCGACGCCACCGCGGATCGGTATCTTGACCATTTCGGATCGGGCGAGCCGAGGCCAATATGAAGACCTCAGCGGCCCGGCGATCCAGGCCTACTTGCAAGATGTGTTGGCGCATGCCTTCGAGCCGATCGTGCGGGTGATCCCCGACGAACGGCCACTCATTGAAGCGACGCTGATTGAGTTGGCTGATCAGGCGGATTGCGCGCTGATTCTCACGACCGGCGGTACAGGTCCCGCGCCGCGCGATGTGACGCCCGAGGCGACGGAAGCGATTTGCGACCGCATGATGCCAGGCTTCGGCGAGGCCATGCGGGCGGTCTCGCTCAAGAGCGTACCGACCGCCATCCTGTCTCGACAAACAGCCGGCCATCGGGGTCGCGCGCTCATTATCAACCTGCCGGGCAAGCCTTCAGCAATTCGAGACTGTTTGGATGCCGTTTTTCCGGCGGTTCCCTACTGCATCGACCTGTTGCTGGGACCTCGGCTCGACACCCGGCCGGAGCGATTGGTCGCGTTCCGTCCTGGCGGCGCCAAATCGGCAGGTGGATGAGGAAACCATTTGAACGAATGAGGGCGCCGGTGCTGCAAAACCAGATTTCCCTTGATCGCGACTTCATCTAGGTATGAGCCCATCATTTGACATCGGCGCGGTGATCGAACCGCGGGATGTCGCCATTCTCTTAGGGAGCACCACGGCCGGTGGCGGCGACAAAACGCCCACTCTTGTCTGACGACTCACTCGGGCTGCTGCGACGGTTGGTCGGCGAGCAGGCGCGCTTGCATTGGCGCGGCTATGCGATCGCTTTTGTCTTCATGGGCCTGATCGCGCTGACGACAGCGCTGGCCGCCTACCTGATGAAAGACGTCATCAACGAGGTGTTCGTGAACCGAGACCGCTCGATGGTCATTTGGCTCGCGGGCACGGTCATGGTGATCTACATCGTCAAAGGGGCGGCTACCTATGGCCAGCAAGTCACCTTAGCGCGGATCGCCAATGCGATCGTGGCGACGATTCAGACCCGGCTTTACAGCCATATCTTGGCGATGCGGGTCGGGTATTTCGCCGAGGCCACCTCCACGGAGCTGATCGCGCGGCAAAGCTTTATTGCCCAATCGTCGGCCAATGCGCTCAATCTCGTGGTCATCTCGGTTGGTCGCGACCTCCTCACCTTGATTGGCCTAGTCACGGTGATGGCGATTCAGCAGCCGACCTTGGCTTTGATCTCGCTCCTCATCTTGCCAGTCGCCGTCGTCGCCGTGCGCAAGCTGGTGGGCCGGGCGCGCAAAGTGCGGCGGGTGGAGTTTGGTTCGCTCAGCGAAATCGTCGGCATCATTCAAGAGACCGTGCAAGGCATTCGCATCGTTAAGGCGTTCACGCTGGAAGGCATGTTCTCGCGCCGGATGGCCGAAACGGTGGAGCGCTTGCAAGGCGCGACCAACAAGCTCGCCGCGGTGGGCGCACGCACCAGCCCGTTGATGGAAACGCTGGGCGGCGTGGCGATCGGCGTTGTCATTTTGTATGGCGGCTACTCGGTCATCGATGGCGGGCAAACGCCGGGCGCGTTCTTCTCGTTCATCACCGCGCTGCTCCTTGCCTACGAGCCGGCCAAGCGGCTCGCGCGGGTCAATGTCGACCTGGGAGCCCAGCTCGTCGGCGTGCGCATGCTGTATGACTTCCTTGATATCCCCGCTGACGAGATTGAGCCGCCTGGGCGTCCGGATCTGAAGGTCGAGGGCGGCGCGGTCAGCTTCAAGAGCGTGCGGTTCCACTACCGACCGGACGAGCCGGTGCTCAACGGGCTCTATTTGGAAGCCGCCCCAGGGCGCACGACGGCGCTGGTGGGCTTGTCGGGTGGTGGCAAGACGACCGTGATGAACCTGTTGCTGCGCTTTTATGAGGCGCACCAGGGCGAGGTGTTGATCGACGGGCAAGATGTGCGCTCGGTCTCGCTGCCGTCGTTGCGGCGGCAGATCGCGTTTGTGAGCCAGGATACCTTCCTGTTTCGCGGTACCGTGCGCGACAACATTGCGATGGGCCGGCCGGATGCGAGCGAGGCCGACATCATGGCCGCGGCCAAAGCCGCTTATGCCGATGACTTCATCCGTGC
>CALSBD010000099.1:0-8809 GCA_943373055.1 Rhizobium sp. Q54 | reverse complement strand
GGCTGGTCGCCACGGCGGTGGCGCCGTCTTCCACCGTAAAGGCGGTCTCGAACCGATCGCCGCCGGTGATGCCGCCGGCCGTATTGATAAAGACCGCTTCGGCGGGCCCGCCATAGACCTTGGGCACGCGCGCCTTGACTTGACCCTCTTGATAAAGCGTCGTGAGCCGGGCACCGCGGCCCGACGGCCCCGCCGCGAAGGCAACACGCGCGATGCCGTGGGCGCGCTGCAGCCGCGCCGTTGGGATTGGCATCGCCACCGCCGTCACGTCCTGAAGCCCCCTGCCCGCTTGTATCCCGTTGACCATGGCGCGACACTCAAGACCGGATCAAGCGGGTGGCTGCCTCTTTTGCGGGCAGCTGCAACCGGGGTTCGTCACACGACAGCCCCAATTCGTCGTTTGGGTGTCGCCGTGCAGCGCGAGCGACGCGGCGAACCGTTGCCTCGCGCGCCCCAAATCACCTAAATAGGTGTCGTGGCCGACAGTTGGGCCAACGGGTCGTGAGCACCATCGGCATGGCGGGCACGTCTGGCGGCCCCACTGGAAGAGGAACAGCCCCGTGAGCCTGTTTTCCCCTCGGCGGATCGCCGCTTTTGTCTTAGTCGCGATCGCATGGGGTGTTGGGCTAAGCGCGCCGGCGGCCGCCTCGACCCGTACGGACGAAGTGGGCGCCTATCTGGTGATGGACGCGGCGACCGGCGAGGTGCTCGCGCGCAAGAATATCGACCGGCTGTGGTATCCCGCCTCCGTCACCAAGCTCATGACCGCTTACACGGTGTTTCGCGCCTATCGCGACGGGCGCGCCAAGCCCACCTCACCGGTGACCATTTCCAAGCGCGCCGCCAGCCAGCCGCCCTCCAAGATGGGCTTCAAGGTTGGGAGCGTCATGACGCTCGATAATGCGCTCAAGATGATCATGGTGAAGTCGGCCAACGACGTCTCGCTCGCCATCGCCGAGAGCGTGGGCGGCGGGGATGCGTCGGTGTTCATCCAAGAGATGAATACCCACGCCCGGCGGCTGGGCATGTCACGCACCATTTGGCAAAACCCGCATGGCTTGCCCGACACCGATCAAGTGACCACCGCGCGCGATCTGGCCATCCTCGGCCGCGCGCTGTTGCGCGAGTTTCCCGAGCACCGCGGGCTCTACCGCATGTCCGCCATTGAGCTGAACGGTCGGCGCATCAAAAACCACAACCATCTTTTGGAACGCTTCCCCGGTTCCGACGGCATGAAGACCGGCTTTATCTGTGCGGCCGGCTTCAACGTGGTGGCGTCGGCCACGCGCAATGGCCGCCAGCTCATCACCGTGGTGTTGGGGGCCATCAATGCCCGCGAGCGCGCCGAGACCGCGGCGGAGCTGTTTTTACGCGCCTTCCAGCGCGAAAGCGGTGGGTTCTTCGGCTTAAGCTCGTCGGGCCCGACCTTGGCAAGCTTGCCGCTTGGACCGGAGGCGCGCTTGCCCGCGCCCAATATGCGCCAGGACGTCTGCGTGCGCCGACGGGTGCTCAGCGATGAAGAGCAGGAGCAGGTGTTCGTCACCAAGCGTGTGGTGGTTGCGAGCGAGGACCCGGCCGACCGCTTCGCGGCTGGCGCGAACATGACCCAGGTCGAGCGCCGCGTGGTGAAGGTGGAAAAGCCGTCTTACTTGAGCGCGCCGTTCCAAACGATGGCACCGGTGAAAGTGTGGCTCGGCGGCGCCGACGCGACCTATCCGACCGCGTTTGCCGCCGCCACGCCCGCGCCCGCCGTTCAAGCGAGCGCCGTACCGCCCCCCGCGCCGGCCAACCCGGGCGCGATTACCGCGTTGGCCGCGACACCGTCCACCACGCCCCCCGCAGCGCCGCCGCCTGAGCTGAAATCCACCGCCGAAGAGCCCTTGGCCCTGCCGCCGCCCCATCAAGCCGGTATCGCGGCGAGCCTGGCACCCGCGACCGGTCAACCGCTCGTGCTGGCGGCACCCGGTGCGATCTACCAGGCTGGATCGGCGGCGGGAGCAGCGCGCGCGGCAACACCGGCGACAGCACCGGCCGTGCCCGCGTTGCGCGCCATGCCCGGTTGGCCCATCCCCAAGGCGCGCCCGGCACGGCGTTGATCGCAATCGCGACACCGCCGGCTGTCAAAACGAGCCCGAACTCAGCGCAGCTGCGGCGGGATGACGAAGGTCTTGGGATCAATGGGCTTGTTCTGCGTCGTCTCAAAAATCACGACGGTGGTGTCAAGCCCTTGCGCGTCGGTCACAATCCACTGCTTGAGGTCCTGATTGGGCCGATCAAACAATAAGGTGAGCTTGCCATCGCCAAACATAGTCTCTTGGCTCACCACCACGGTGACAAGATCGGGCTCGATGGAGACCTGCTGAACATTGGCCTCCGACGTCAAGTCGATCTTGTCGGCCAATAGAAAGCGCAGCGGCGTCTGGGACAGCGGGAACAGGTCGTTGGTGGCGAGCTTGCGATCACGCACCACCACGTCGCGGCCATCGGCGATGATGTCGAGCTGCGAAGGCCGCTGGTAGATAAAGCGGATCTTACCCGGCCGCTCCAGGAAGAACTCCCCATCCGTGCGCGCGCCATCGGGCCCGAACTGGGTGAACTTGCCATAGAGCGTGCGGATGGCGTTGAAGGTCTGGTTGATGCTGGCAAGCATCTCCCGCTGGGCGGCATTGAGGCCGGCGGTCGGCGCCGTCACGCCTGGCTGTTGACGGGCCTGGGCGACCGCCTCATGGGGTGCGGTCAAGGTCGCGGCCAAGGTGAGGGCGCACGCGGCCTGCCAGAGCCAACCCCTCGATGGGGGCCCGCGACGCGAGGGGGACTGAAAAGGTGCGTTCATGAAGTCCTCTAGCGGTGGTCGCGGCTCAGCGGGGGCGACAGGGTCGCCTGGTCCAGATACCCGAATCGCCCTGCTCGTGCGTCATTAACCGTCCGTCATGGCGAACTTACGATCGTTGCGTGAACGGTCTCAAGGCCCGCGTCGGTTTCGCGTCCGTCAAACCGAGCGGACCAAACCCTAAGCCGTGCCAATTCACCGTTGACGGCACCGGAGGCCTTGGCTATACACCGCGCCAACGACGGTGGTGCTTCATGGCACCGCCCGTCCGGCTTTGTTTCTCACGCACCGGCCGTTGTCATCGCAACGAGGCCCGGTTCCCGTCGGAGGCGCGGCGCCTGTCAGACACGGGAGACGGTCTCCTTCGTCCACGACGCGCGCGCTGGGCCGGCGGCAGCGAAAGGTTCGAACATGGCGAATACCACATCCGCGAAGAAGGCGGTTCGCAAGATCGCCCGGCGCACCGAAGTCAACAAGTCGCGCCGCAGCCGGATGCGGACCTTCGTGCGCAAGGTCGAGGAAGCCATCGCCGCCGGCGATGCGTCGACCGCGACCCAGGCGCTGCGCGACGCGCAGCCCGAGCTGATGCGCGCTGCCCAAAAAGGCGTGCTGCACACCAACACCGCCTCGCGCAAGGTGTCGCGCCTCGCGCAGGCCATCAAGCGCCTGGGCGCCTGATCGGTTCGCGATTTGCGAACATACGCATAAACCCGGCCACCTGGCCGGGTTTTTTGTATCCCGGCGTACCAACAAGGGGCTTGAAATCATCCCGTAGTGGTAGTTTCAAAGCGATTTCACTGAACTGAAACGATCATTAAAAAGATAATGATTTCATGAACATATAGGTATGTCGCGAAACCAGACCGGCCGCGCGCGTCAAGCGTGGTGAGTCAAGAGGCTTTAAGAAAAAAAAATGTGGCCATAAGGGTTTTCTCTGATGAGCAAAACACGATGGTGGCAAAGGGATTGAGTCATTTACGATTCCTGCCCCTATCCACCGTGACGCGGACGGGTCGCACCTGCGACCAAAGGCATCGAGACCCAGTGACTCAGAGGAAACCCGCTTGAAACCGATCCGGGCCCCCGTGTAGTGTTCTGGTCATGGGGCACGGCGCTCCCGACCTTCCGGTCAATCCCGACAAGATCGTACGCTTCAACACAGTGTTGAGCTGTGCAGGCATCGTTTTGTTTGGAATTGATTGGAATAAGGCACCTTATTCAAAGAGTGTAGACGATCGGGATACCGTGATTGACGATGCACTGGTGGGGCTGGAAGGCTGATCTTCCCGCGAACACTTAACATTTTGGCTAGGGCACGCAGACGTAAAGCGCTCGCGCGGTTTATGTCGATGGGACGGTATTATGTCGAACGTACATGCTGTCGGCTATGCCGGCGACGTTGATCCTAAGGACGCCTATGAGGCGTTGGCAGCGGACCCGTCCGCTGTTCTGGTCGATGTTCGCACGGTGGCGGAATGGACCTTTGTCGGCTTGCCGGCGTTGCAGTCCATTGCCAAGGAACCAATTCTGGTGGAATGGCAGCGGTTTCCGTCCATGGGCCGCGATCCGGAGTTCGAATCCAAGCTGACCAAGTTGTTGACCGCCCGCGGTGCCGATCTGGGGACGTCGATTTATTTCCTGTGCCGCTCCGGTGGCCGCAGCCGTGATGCAGCGATCGCGATGACCGATACGGGCTTCAACGCCTGTTTCAATGTCGCGAACGGGTTCGAGGGGCCGCCTGACGCGAGTAGTCACCGCGGCACCCGCGCCGGCTGGAAGGCAGCCGGGCTGCCCTGGGTGCAAAGCTAGTCTCATTGGGTGCGACAGCGCATCCCCTTCACGAGTTTCCCTGGGCCGATCGAGGCCCACCACCCCTCCACCCGACACGGCCTTGAACCGCTCGCGCCACCGGCGCGCCGCGAGGGCGGCAGTGTCTTGAAAACGAACCCCCGCTCGCGCGGCACGGCGGCCCCAGCGAGCTCAGATTGAACGAGGAGGCCAAGTCCATGGCAGTCGCAGGTGCGGGCCCGGAAGAGTGGTCACGGATCAAAAACAAGCTTCGGGCTGAGTTGGGTGAGGATAAATTCGCCAGCTGGTTCGCGCGCGTGGACCTGGAAAGCTGCCAGGATGACGGCACCGTTCGGTTGTCGGTGCCCACGGTGTTCCTCAAGACGTGGATCCACAGCAATTATCGCGACCGCTTGGTCGACCACTGGCGCAAGGAGTGCGACGGGGTGACCAATGTGGAGGTGTCCGTGCGCGGCGCGACCGAGCGTCGCCCGCCCGCCATGGCCGCCCGCATCGCCTCGGCGAGCGTTCGGGGTCCTGACATGCGCCCCATTCAAGTGGCCCGCTCCGCGAGCGACACCTCGCCGCGCCGCTTGAATACGCCCGAGGGCTTCTCGGTGCGGCCGACCCGCTCCGAGGGCCAATCCTATGGCCAGTCGCCCGCGGCGCCCACCACGCTGCTCGCCTCCTCGCCGGTTGACCCGCGGCACACCTTCGCAAGCTTCGTCGACGGGCGCTCCAATCAGCTCGCCCTCGCGGCCGCCCGCCAGGTGGCCGAAGCCAAGGTGCACGAGCCGATCAAGTTCAATCCGCTCTATTTGCAGGGCTCGGTTGGCCTTGGCAAAACCCACCTGCTGCAAGCGATCGCCCAGACCGCCCGCGAGGGCGGCAAGAAGGTGCTCTATCTGACGGCGGAGAACTTCCTCTACCGCTTCGTCAGCGCGCTGGCATCCCAGTCGGCGCTGGCCTTCAAAGAAAGCCTGCGTGGCACCGACGTGTTGTTGATCGACGACATGCAGTTCCTGCAGGGGCCCAAGGCGACGGAGGAGTTTTGCCATGCGCTCAACTCTTTGATCGACGGCGCCCGCCAGGTGGTGATTGCCGCCGATCGCCCGCCCTCCGAGCTGGAGTCGCTCGATGAGCGCGTGCGGTCGCGCCTCAGCGGTGGCCTGCTCGTCGAAATCGGCCAGCCTGACGTCGATTTGCGCCGTCGCCTACTCGCCCAGCGTTTCGCCCAAGCCCACAAGGCCGATCCCACCTTGGTGGTGTCGCCTGCGGTGATCGAGTTCATCGCCGACAACGTGGTCGGCAGCGGTCGGGATCTTGATGGCGCGGTCAACCGCATCATCGCCCACCACCAGCTCACCCAGGGCCCGCTGGGCGTGGAGATGGTGGAAGCCGCCATCAAGGACCTCATCCGCCTGCGCGAGCCCAAGCGCATCAAGATTGAGGACATCCAGCGACTGGTCGCCAAGTACTACCAGATTTCCAAGGCCGACCTCCTCTCCGAACGGCGCAACCGTACCGTGGTGCTGCCGCGCCAGATCGCCATGTATTTGGCCAAGACGCTCACCATGCGCTCGCTGCCGGAAATCGGCCGACGCTTCGGCGGACGCGATCACACCACCGTGCTGCACGCGGTGCGTAAGATCGACGAGCTCGTCAAGCAGGACGCGCAGATCGCCGAGGACATGGAACTCATCAAGCGTCAGCTCAACGACGCTTGACATCCCGCCTGGAAGCCGCTCAATCGGGGGATAAAGCGGACTAAATCGTTCGCTTTGGCGCTGTCCCCCTTGCGCGCGCGCGTGGGGTGCGCCACCTTCCCTCCCCCGAGCGGTGCAACCGCGCGGGGTCTGTGCGTCCTTCAATCCGAGCGAAGATCAGCCTCCATGAAAGCGACCGTCGAGCGAGCGCATCTCCTGAAAGCGCTCACCCATGTTCATCGCGTCGTGGAACGCCGCAACACGATCCCGATCCTGTCCAACGTGCTCATTCGCGCGGAAGGCGGCAGCCTTAAGCTGAAGGCGACGGACCTTGATCTTGAGGTGACGGAATCGATCGCCGCCATGGTCGAGCAGCCCGGCGCCACCACGGTGCCCGCGCACACCATCTATGACATTGTCCGCAAGCTGCCTGACGGGTCGCAGATTGAACTGATCACCCGCGCCGATGGCGCCACGGTCGATGTGCGCGCCGGCCGCTCGCGCTTCACGCTGCAAATGCTGCCGGAGAGCGATTTCCCCGATCTGACCGCGGAGGCGATGACCAACCGGTTCCATCTGCCGGCCGCGCAGTTCAAGCGCCTAATCGATCGCACTCAGTTCGCCATCTCCACCGAAGAAACCCGCTACTATCTCAACGGCATCTTCTTCCACACCGTGGAAGCCGGTGGCGATTTGCGGTTCCGCGCGGTGGCGACCGATGGTCACCGTTTGGCGCAGGCTGAGACGGTCGCGCCGTCGGGCTCGGAGGGCATGCCCGGCATCATCGTGCCCCGCAAGACGGTCGGCGAGATCCAAAAGCTGATCGAGGACCCCGAGGCGTCGATTGCGGTCGAGCTATCGGATGCCAAGATCCGCGTCACCATCGGCGACGTGGTGCTCACCTCCAAGCTCATTGACGGCACCTTCCCCGACTATGGCCGGGTGATCCCGCAAGGCAACGACAAAGAACTCAAGGTTGACCGCGACGAATTCGCCCAGGCGGTGGACCGCGTGTCGACCATTTCGTCGGAGCGCGGCCGCGCGGTGAAGCTCGCCTTGACCGAGGGCAAGCTGATCTTGACCGTCAACAACCCCGATTCAGGCTCAGCGACCGAAGAGCTTGGTGCGGACTACGAGTCCGAGCCGCTCGATATCGGCTTCAACAGCCGCTATTTGCTCGATATCGCCAGCCAGCTGCAAGGCGACACCGCCGTGTTCCGCTTGGCTGATCCGGGCTCGCCGACGCTGATTTCCGATTTGTCGGACCGCGAGGCGCTCTACGTCCTCATGCCCATGCGCGTGTGAGACTTGACCGACGGCATGACTATGGCCAAATCCACGACCACGTTTTCGTCCAAGGCCTTGTCATGAGCAAACGCGACATCATCATCCTGCCGGATCCGCGCCTGCGCCAGGTGTCGGCGCCGATCGCCACCGTCACGCCGGCCGTGCGCCAGCTGGCGGACGACATGCTGGAGACGATGTATGCCGCGCCCGGCATCGGCCTCGCCGCAATCCAGATCGCCGAGCCGGTGCGCCTGGTCACCATCGACATCAACAAGGACGAGAACAACCGCAATCCGCTGGTGTTCGTGAACCCGCAGATCGTGTGGTCGTCGAAAGAACTCAACGTCTATCAGGAAGGCTGCCTGTCGATCCCGGAGTATTTCGAGGATGTCGAGCGGCCCGAGCGCATCAAGATCACCTATCTTGATCGCGATGGGGCTCACTGCGAAATGGAGGCTGACGGCCTCCTCGCCACCTGCCTGCAGCACGAGATCGACCACTTGAACGGTGTTCTCTTCATCGACCACCTCTCACGCCTCAAGCGTGATCGGGTGATGAAGAAGTACACCAAGATGGCCCGCGAGCGCGAACGCGACTGATCGCACCTCGAACCTGAGCGTCAGCGCGCATCGAACACAGCGCGGCTTCAAGCCGCATCCAGCTCAGCGCGGCCTCAAGCCGCGTGTGCTTCCAAGTCTTCCTTTCGGCAGATCGCCAGCGTGGCGATGTGGGTGGCGGCCAGCACCACCTGGGGCGCCTTGCCCGCCTCAAACGCCTCGCGCCAGCGCGCCGCGCACAAGCACCACCGATCGCCCGGCTTCAGCCCGGGAAACGAATACTCCGGCCGAGGTGTCGAGAGGTCATTGCCGCGCGCCTTGGAGAACGCCAGGAACTCAGCTGTCATGACCGCGCACACCGTGTGAACACCCCGGTCGTCGGGCCCGGTGTGGCAGCAGCCATTGCGATAAAACCCGGTCAACGGGCTCGTCGAGCACGCCACCAACGGCCCGCCCATCACGTTCAATTGCCCCGGCACTCCGCCAAAGTCCGCCATCGCCGCCTCCCTTGCTACCGTGTAAAGTTAACGCGCGGACAGGCCGGGACAAGGCGGCCCGCTCACGCCGCCTCGCGCACCTGGTAGTCCTTGACATCGGTGAAGCGGATCGCCTTCCAGCGGTCGGCCTCGTAGCGCAGCGAG
>CALSBD010000098.1:0-8827 GCA_943373055.1 Rhizobium sp. Q54 | reverse complement strand
CGGCCAAGGCGATCGACACCGGGCCGATCGCGCGGGATCCGGTGACCGGCGCGCCGGTGACCGCGAGCTACACCCTGGATGATCTGGTCCGCGTGCCAGTGATCCAGAACGATTTCATCGGCGCCTATGTGGTCACGCGCTTTGGCATGAGCGGCGCGGCGGTGTTGATGCTGCTGCAGGCGATGTTCGTGGCGGGGGCGGCCGGCCTTGCCTTCCGGATCGGGCGGCGGCAGACGGCGGACCAGACCGAAGCGTCGGTCGCCCGTTTCCTAGCCATCGCCACCGGTGGCATCCTCGCGCTGTTCGCCATTCACTGGACGATTGCCTGGAGCAACGTGATGGGCCTCTTGCCGGTGATGGGCCAGCCGATGACGTGGATTGCGGCAGCCACATCGCACCATTTGTTGATGGTGGTGCCCGCGCTGTTGCTGGTGGTGGCGGCATTCCGGTTTGTTGGCCACCCGTCGATCACCCCCACCTTCGGTTTGCCGAGGCGCTAAACCGGGTGCGCGGACGGTGTCATGAACCCGTCATCAGACTGAACGCGGACTGTCATGGAAGCGCTCTAAGCGGAGGGGGCGGTGCGAGATGTTGCGCCGGCCAACTCCTTTCCGTCATGGAGCCGACCCATGTTCAAGTCTCTCGTCGCGGCCGCCGCTTTGGCGCTGACCGCCCTGACCGCCCCGCTTGCCCAGGCGGCGGACACCATCCGCATGGCCGTCACCGACGTCGACGGCCTGGAAAATCTCCAGCGCGAGTTTGGCCCGTTCAAGGCGAAGTTCGAAGAGATCACCGGCCTCAAGCTGCAGTTCTTCGGCGTCTCCGGCCGCACCGCGGCGGTGGAAGCCATGGCCGCCGGCCAGGTTGACTTCGTGCTCACCGGCCCGGCCGAGTATGTCGTGTTTGCCGCCCGCACCAAGGCCGTCCCGGTGGTCACATGGCAGCGTCCGGACTACTTCTCGCATGTCGTCGTGCTCGACGACGGCAAGATCAACACCCCGGCTGACCTGAAGGGCAAGAAGGTCTCGTTCCACGAGATCGGCTCGACCTCGCGCCACCTCGCGCCGGCCTCGCTCCTCAAGGACGCGGGCCTGGAATACAACCGCGATTATGAAGCGGTGTTCGTGAAGGTGAATGTGGGCCTGGAAGCCCTGCGCCGCGGCGACCTCGCCGCGCTCGGCATGAACATGAACGACGTCAAGGGCGTCGCCAAGCGCATGCCCGACCTGAAGGTGAAGGTGCTCATCAAGTCGAAGGAACTCCCCGACGACGTGCTGATCGCCGCGCCGACCGTGAAGCCTGAGACGGTCGAAACCGTCAAGCGGGCCTTCCTCGACAAGGGCTCGGATCTGATGGGCGCCGTCCTCGCGACCGAGGCGAACCAGAAGTACGCCGGCGGCACGTTCAAGCCGGGCGTTGCGGACGCCGACTTTGACGGGATCCGCGCCATGTATCGGGCCGTTGGCATCACCGCCTTCGACAAGTTCATCGGCAACTGACGTGAGCGGGTCCTCCCAAGACCTCGCGACGGATCCGGCGCGCACTGCGCCGGATCCAACCGTTTGTATCCAGGTGTCCGGTCTCGCCAAGCGCTTCGGCGCGCGCTCGATTTTCGCCGATCTTAACCTCACCATTCGCCGCGGTGAGGCGGTTGCCATCATCGGCGCCAATGGCACGGGCAAGTCGACTTTGCTGCGCTGTCTCATTCGGCTCGCCGAGCCCGACGCGGGGCAAGTGGTTGCCCTGGGGGAGACGGTCACCGGGCTCGATACCCGTCGGCTGCGGCGGTTTCGCTCGCGGGTCGGATTTGTCTTTCAGAAGCACAATTTGGTTGGTCGGCTGTCTGCCCTCACCAATGTGGTCCATGGCGCGCAGGCGCGCATGAGCGGGCCACGGGTGTGGTTTCAGGCGCTGGCGCCTGAGGCGGTGCGCCGTGAGGCGCTTGAGTGTCTGGATAAGGTGGGCCTCGCCGACCGCGCGCTGCAGCCCGCCGCCTCGCTCTCGGGCGGCCAGTCGCAGCGTGTCGCCGTCGCCCGCATGCTGATGCAGCGGCCTGAACTCATCCTTGCCGACGAACCTGACGCCAGCCTTGATCCAAAGGCAGGCGCGGAGGTGATGGCGCTTTTGTTCAAGATCGGCCGGGATACCGGCGCGCCGTTCGTGTTCGTGTCGCACCACATGGAGCATGCGGTGCGGTTTGCCGATCGCATTGTGGGCTTGGAGGGCGGGCGTGTCGCGCTCGATATCCCGGCCGCCCATGTTGATCCGCAGGCGCTCAAGGGCTTCTTCACCCCTCCTGATCCCGATGGGGCCGCTGACGCGCCCGCTCCGCCCAAGGTGGTGCTCGCATGACCCCGTCCGTCGCGCGCTTCGAGGCGCCCAACCCGCTTGGCTTCGCGGTCGTCGTCGCCATTGGCGCCTTCGTGATCTCGTCGTTCTGGGCGTCGGGTTTGTCGGTGGACCAGCTGGTGCGCGGCTTACCGGGCATTGCGCGCATCCTTGATCAGATGTTCCCACCTGCGATCGATGATCTCGACCGCATTTTGTGGTCGCTGTTGGGTACCTTCCAGATGGCGATCGCCGGCGTGGTGCTCGGGCTGATCCTGTCAGTCCCGCTAGCCATCTTGGCCGCCGATGGGCTGTCGCCCCACCCGATTGTGCGCACCCTGGCGCGTGGGTTGATCGCATTTTTCCGCACGGTGCCCGATCTTGTGTGGGCGCTCATCTTTGTCATCGCCGTGGGGCTGGGTCCACCCGCCGGCGTGTTGACCATCATGATCGACACGATCGGGTTCGCCGGCCGCTTCTTCGCCGAGGCGATGGAAGAGACCGACAAAGGGTCGCGCGAAGCGCTTACAGCGCTGGGCGCGTCGCGCTCGGGCGTGATCGGCTCGTCGGTGATCCCCAATGCCATGCCCTCCTTCATCGCCACCTCGCTGTTTTGCGTGGAGAAGGCGACGCGGTCGTCGGTGGTGTTGGGTCTTGTGGGCGCGGGCGGCATCGGCGTGGAGCTCAAGGTTGCGTTTGACCTGTTCGACTATGCGACCGCCTGCACGATCATCCTTGTCATCTTCCTGCTCGTTGTCGTGGTCGAACAGCTCGGCGCTTATTTGCGACGTCGCATTCTGTAAAACCCACGTTGGGCGTGATCCTGGCGCGGCGGATTGGCGTATCAGACACTACAATCTGAGGAGGCAATCACATGACTAGCAATCGCCTTACGTTTGCCATCGAAGAGCCTGTCCAACCTGGGACGACCTTCCTGTTCGCGGTCCCCTACGATACGCCGACCCAGCGTTTTGTCGGGTTCGAGACGGAAAATGTGGGTGATTTGAGCATCCTCACCGCGACCAATGGGCGCCAACAGGCGTTTTTCTTCCGCGCGACCACCGAGCAGCCCCGCCTCCATCTCACCTTCGAGGACACGACGGACGGTCGCTTCCCGCCCCGTTTCTTCACGCCGGTTGAGGGCCCCCACGAGCGGCCGTCGGCGGATCTGATCGCCTTCGTCCACGAGCTGGCGCCGAGTGAGCTTTCCACGGTGGATCGCGCGTGGCGCATCATTCGCCATGTGGAGGAGCGCTTCACCTATGGCAAGCGGCCAGTTGGCCTGGGCGACGACGCCGAGGCGATGCCGGCGCTGACCTGTGGGATTCATCAGGGCACCTGTGTCGACTCGCACAGCTATACGGTCGCGGCCCTGCGCGCGACGGGTATCGAGGCGGCTTATATCAGCGGGATCTTCTTCCCCGCCGGCCAGACCGTCTATCCGCCCGGCCACTGCTGGGTTGGCCTCGACACGCCCGGCCTGGTCAGCCAGTTGGAGGTTTCTCACCACATCGAATACGACCTTGGCCCGGTCACCGGCGAGCTTAACCCCAAGCCGGGCACGCGCTTTGCCATGTCGCAGGGCCGCGATCTGGTGTTTGAGATTGCCGGCGAGCCGCTCACCGTCACGATCCTGACCGGGTTCATCGTTGCCGAGGGCGCTGAGCGCGGCGCGCGGCGGCGCACCTTGGCGACGCTGACGCCTCAGGCCATGGGCGAGCGTGAAGCGGCCCTGCCCTACGCAATCGCCGTGTAAGGCACACGAGAGCGCCGATCTGATTGCATCAGATCGGCGCTCTAAGTCTATGTTAATGCTTGATCTTTACCCAATAATCGGTCTCCCCTTATTGGGATCACGCCCTCATGCCTCACGTCGGCTCGACCGGTGGCGCCGCGGGACGGCGTGAGGCGCTGAGGCGCAAGGTGAAGGTGGCGGACCCGATGATCAGCAGCGCCCCGAGCGCGGTCGTCAGCGACGGCACTTCGGCATAAACCACCCAGCCGAGGGCCGCCATCATCAAGAGCCGCACATAGTTGAGCGGGGCCACGGCGGCGGTATCCCCCAGCCGCATCGCAGCGGTAAACAGCCATTGGCCAATGGTGAAGGCAAGGCTCATCAGCACGAGGATTTTCCACTCGAACGCGGTCGGCCACACCCAGAACGGCAAGGCAAGCGGCGTGATGCCGATCAGGACGATCAGGCCTTGCCAGAAGGTGACGGTCTCCACCCGGTCATGCCCGGCGCCCATGCGTAGCGCGACCATGGTGAGGGCGCCGCACACCGCACCGGCAAGCGCGATCAGCCCGCCCTCATTAAATCCGCCCGAGAACGGCCGCATCATGACGACGACGCCGATGAAGCCAACGGCGGTCGCCGTCCATTGGCGCGCCGACACGGTCTCGCGCAGGATGAGCGCGGCGAACGCGGTGGCGAACAGCACTTCGGTCATCTGGATCGCGGTGGCGTCGGCAAGCGGGATCAAGATGACCGCGCTCAAGCCGCAGGTCATGGCCCCGATCGCCGTGACACCGCGCAGGATATGAAGATGAAGCTTTTGGGGCCGCGCGATCGCGTGGCGTAGCTGCCAATAGATCGGCGCCATCAAGATGAAGGCGCCGATTTGCCGTACGAACACCACCTCGACCACCGGAATGCGGTCGCCGATTAAGCGGATGGCGACCGCCATGAAGGAAAACACCAAGAACGCCAACAGCATCAACGCGGAAGCGACGAGATTGCGCGGCCAGCGAGCCAGCACGCGCGCGCCAATCGCCTCCGGTCGAAACGACTGGCCCATCGGTTACTCCGCCAAGCCGAGGTCAATGAGGTGCTGCGCGCCGGCCAACACGGTGCGCTTGTCGCGCAATTCCAAGATCAAGCGCGGTTGGCTGGTGAGGTCGCCGAGCGCCTTGAACACCGCTGTCCACGCAATATTGCCCTCGCCCGGGGGCCAGTGGCGATCGGCGTGGCCGTCGGTGTCTTGCAGGTGGACGTGGTGCAGCATGTCACCGGCCGCGCGCACATAGTAGTCCACCGGCGGGCCGCCGGTAGAGCCGTGGGCATAGTTGGCGTGGCCCGTGTCAAGCGAGACGCGCACGGCCTTGGAATTGAACGAGCGGGCGAGATCGACGCGGATCGCGGGGTCCTTGTCCTCGATGTTCTCGATGACGAGCATCACGCCCAGCTCTTCCGCGCGGGCGACAACGGGCGCCAGGCACTGGTGCACGCGGCCGATGATCTGATCGCGCGAGCCGGGATTGTTGTCGAGGTTGTTGTAGTCCCACGTGGTGTAGGGCGAATGGATGACCATCATGGTCGCGCCCACGTCGGCACACACATCAAGGCCCTGATCAAACCGCTTGGCGACGACCTCGCGGACATCGGGATCCGGGGTGGCGATGTTGAAGCCCCAGAACGGGCCATGAATGCCGAGCCGTCCCGTATAGCCGGCTAATTCAGCCTTGATCGCGCTGGCGATCGACCGCCAATCGCCCTTGAGCACGTCGGCGAAGACAAAATCCTGCAGTTCGAGATCGCGCTGCTTTTCAAGGATCCAGTCGCGATACTGGCGCACGCCATCAAGCGGCAAGGCAACGCCAAGCACGGGACGCGCGGACGGGGAGAGGGTCATGGAAGGCTCCGAGGCGGGGAGAATCAAGGGGGGGAGGCGCCAGCGGGATCGCGCCGGACACCCGCGATAGGACAGCATTCCCTTGACGCAGGCATGACGCATCGAGCCCTGAGTGTGCCGCGTGCCCCTCGCCTTCAGCAGCCCACAAAAACGCACGGCCGCCCTTCGGCGGCCGCACAGGTCACGGGTGGAACGTGGGTCGATCAGACGCCGATCTTACCGGCCGCTTCCTTGGTGATCACGACCACCGAGGGACGGGGCGGCATGCCGGCGGCGAAATCGGGCCAGCGGGTCGACGGATCCTCGAAGGTCGACGGCCGGTTGAAGCCGGCAAAGTTAGGACCTTCGTCGGCGGGATGCTGCACGGCCACGAAGAACGAGCCCATATCGGCTGTCATGAACGGGCCGCACAACTCGGCGCCGACTGGGCAGCGGTAGAACAGCTTCGAGGTGCCGCGCGCGGCGCCCTTGGTGTCGACCGCCCACACGCCGTCGGTGCGGCCGGTGTCCTTCGGGTTGTTGCCGTCGGTGGAGACCCACAGGCGACCGTCGGCGTCGACTTCGCAGTTGTCGGGCATGCCGAACCAGCCGCTTTTGGTCGTCGCGGTGGAGAAGGTGGCGCCCACCTCGGCCACGGACGGGTCGCCGCACTTCAACAGGATGTCCCACTTGGCCGTGGTGGCCGCGTGGTCAGCGCCGTCATAGGTGATCTCGATGATGTGGCCGAACGCGTTGGTCGCGCGCGGGTTGGCCGCATCCACCTGATCGGCCTTGCGGCGGGTGTTGTTGGTGAGCATGACGAACACATTGCCGTCCTTGCCCGGCTGCACGTCCTCGGGGCGGTCCATCTTGGTCGCGCCGAGCAAATCACCCGCACGGCGGGCTTCGATCATGACGTCGGCCTGGCTCATGAACCCGTTGGCGGCGGTCAGCGGGCCCTCGCCATGGACGAGCGGCATCCAGGTCACCACACCGTTCGCATCGAACTTGGCCACATAGAGTGTGCCCTCATCGAGCAGGTCCATGTTGGCGGCTCGATTGGTCGGGTTGAACGTGCCCTTGGTCACGAACTTGTAGACATAGTCAAAGCGCTCGTCGTCGCCCGAATACAGCACCACGCGACCATCCTTGTTGATGATCGACTCGGCGCCTTCATGCTTGAAACGGCCAAGCGCGGTGCGCTTCTTCGGCATCGACGTCGGATCATACGGATCAATTTCGACGATGTAGCCGAACCGGTTGGGCTCATTGGGCTCCTTCGACACGTCGAAGCGGTCGTGGAAGCGGCCCCACTGGTAGGAATTGCCCGGCACGCCCATGCGCTTGTGGTTGGCCGTTTCGGGATGGCCTTCCGGCAGCTTGCCGGTGAAGTAGCCGTGGGTGTTCTCTTCCGCGGTCAGATAGGTGCCCCACGCCGTGATGCCGCCGGCGCAGTTGTTCAAGGTGCCCAGCACCGCGCTGCCCGTGGCGTCAGCGGAGGTCTTGGCGCGGTCATGGCCGGCAACCGGGCCGGTCAACACCATCGGGGTCTCGGCGTCGATGCGGCGGTTGTACTTGGAGTCGCGCACCACGGTCCAACGGCCATCGACCTTCTTGACTTCAACGATCGAGTTGCCGTGGGCGGCCATCTCAACGCCAACGCGGTTGGCGTCGGCATCGGCGATCTTCGCCTTCACGGTGGTCTTGCCGTCCTTGGTCTCTTCAACCAGCGTCACGATGCCGGGGAACATCAGTTCCTCGTTGGTGTATTCGTGATTGACCACCAACAGGCCATGGTCGTTGGCGTCGGTGGCGCCGGGCATCGGGATCAGGCCGACATAGTCGTTGTTGTAGCCGAACTGCTTCTTTTGCGCGGCGGCCGACTGGTTCATCGGGTCAAACGCCGGGCTGTCGGCGAACAGGGGATCACCCCAGCGCAGCAACACCTCGGCCTTATAGCCTTTGGCGACATGGTGGTTGACGTCAACGCCGGCTTCCACTTCGTCGAAGGAGAACGCGCTGGTCGCAGCCTTCGCCTCCGTCGCGGCCATCAGCGCGAGCGGGCTGACGGTGGCGCCAATGGTCGCCACGGCCAAGGCCCCGCGCATCAGGTCGCGCCGCGACAGGCGGGCCGCGATCACGTCGCCCATGGTCGGATTGGCGCTGACATTGCGGCCGGCGTCGTCGGACGACTCGTAGAGACCGGCGCGGAACAATTCGTCTTGAGGCGGGATATGGCGCGTCATGATCGTTTCCTCTTGCTTGCAATACACCGCAATTCTTGCGGGAACTGCACAGCACTCTGGAATCGTTCCATGACGCGCGGATGAACATCCGGCTTGCTCTTGGCCTTGTTAGCCGGCAGTGCGCGCGCGCTCCGCGAGCGCCTTGGTGGCGTCGACGGTCTCCTGGGCCATGTACCAGTAGCGTGACTGCAGCTCGATATTGAACACGACGCCCGCAGGGAACTCACACTGATCAATCAGCGCGTCCCACGGGATATCGCCCCAGCCGACCGGCAAATGCAGGTCGCCGTGACCGAAGGCGAGGCGCTCGCCGTCGGTGAACATCCAGGTGTCATCCGGCCGGCCGAAGCTGTCGTGGATATGCAGGTGTTTGGAATGGCGGGCGAGCGCGATCGCTCCGGTGAGGAAATCGCCCGGCTGGTTGGCGAGTTCCAGATAACCGTGGCTGAAGTCGAGCGTCGCGCACACGTGCGGATGGGCGATGTGGTCGAGTTCAGTCGCTAAACGCGCCATGGTCGGCGTGTGGATCTTGGCTTCATAGCCGCCAAACAAACACTCGACGCACAAATTGAGGTTCCGCTCCGCCGCGGCGTCGCCCGCCTTCGTGAGCCACTCGCGCTGGCGCTGATAGGCGTCCTCAAG
>CALSBD010000097.1:0-8848 GCA_943373055.1 Rhizobium sp. Q54 | reverse complement strand
CGGCGGTCATGATGGCGCTGCCCGTGGGGCTTTCGGCGGAGCGTGCCCACGCCGGCTCTCATGCTGCCGCGCCGGCGTCGTCCACCGCGTCCCGCGATCTCGTTATGGAGCGCGATCTCCTCGGCCGGTCCAAGGGCCGCGGCTTCTTTTCCAACATCTTGGGCCAGCGCCGCGACTTCACGGTTGATTTCGACGGTCGCTGGGACGGCAAGACGCTCACGCTCGGCGAAGTGATCCGCTTCGATGACGGCGCGGTCGAGCGCTATACGTGGCGGCTCACCAAGACCGGTCCCAATACCTACACCGGTGTGCGCGAGGGCGTGGTCGGCCAGGCGGTCGTGGTCGCCAACGGTCGCGAGGTGGTGATGGAATACACCGCCGACGTGAAAGGCCCCGATGGCGGCGTGACGCGCTTGCGCTTCGAGGATGTGCTGATCAAGCGCGGCAATGGGTCGATCCTCAACCGCGCGCGTGCCTATCTGGGCGGCCTGCAGGTTGGCTGGGTGTCGATCGACATCACCCGGCGCTAACCCATCCCGCGAAAGCAGGTGCCCGTTTTCGCAACGGATCGTGTGGATATAAAGCGATAGGAGCGGACCGCGAGGTCGTGCGATCGCATTCCGCTTGAAGCGGGCCTCGCTTCAGCGAGCGGCCGCGCGCGCTTCGCTTAAGGCGGCCCAGCCGATCATCGCGACAAGCGTGGCCGAGATCACCGCGTTCCAGCCCGCAAACGACAGGCCCAACAGGCTCCACTGCACGTCGGTACAGCTGACCACCCGCGCCGTCTCGAGCGCCTTGAGGAGGGTGTCCACCGATGCCGGCGCTGCGCCGGCGCCGGTTGCACAATCGCGTGGGCCGTCCCAAAAGCCCCACTCCGCCCCGGCCTGCTGAATCCCAAGGCTGGTGCCATAGACGAACATCAGCGCGGCTACGGCAAACGCCGTGCGCGTCACCACCGCCGGCCAGCCTTGGCGAAGCGAGAGAAGCCCGAGTGCGAGAAGCGGCAAGCCCACATAATAGGGAATGCGTTGTTCCAGGCACAGCGGGCACGGCTGGTAGCCCCCGATCAGCTGAAAGCCCCAGGCGCCGATGATGGTGGCGAGCCCAAGCGCCAGGCTAGCCGTTGCCGCCTGCGCGGCGCGCGCGTCAAGCGGTCCTTGGAACCGCGCCGAACCTGGGAGCATGCCTGTGTTACCCCAATACCAGCTTTGCGCCGACGAAGGCGCCGATCAGCACCACCGCGATGGCGGCGAACACCTTACCCGCATGGGCCTCGATACCATGGCGGATCGAGTCGCCATAGCGCTGGATCAACACGGCAAGCGCGAAGAACCGAGCGCCCCGGGCCAGGATCGCCGACCCGACGAACAGCCAGAAATCGACCCCGATCGCTCCTGACAGGATGGTAACGACCTTGATGGGCGGCAAGTGGGCAAGGCCCGATGTGATGAGCAAAAGAAGGATCGCCGACGCGTCGGTGGAGGCTTGAAGCCGCTCGAAATCGTCAAGCTTGCCCATCAGCTGCAATGCCGGCGCGGCGATCTGGTCAAAGGCGAAGGCGCCCAAATAGTAGCCTGCGATCCCGCCGAGCACCGACATCACCGTGGCGATGGTGGCATACCAGATCGCCCGCTTTGGCCGCGCGAGCGCCATCGGCACGAAGATCACGTCAGCGGGGATCAAGAACACCGAGCTCTCGACAAAGGCGATGACGCCGAGCCACCACTGCGCCGCCGGACGGGCGGCCAAGGAAAGGGTCCAGGCAGAAAGGCGCTTGAGCATGTCGGTCCGTTTCAGCCGCCGCCCGATCCCATCCCGCCGCGCGTCGGCGCGCAGCCTATAGACCCATTCCACCGCCCGGGAAAGCCGTTCGTTCGGCGGGCCGTCGCGCGGATCAAGTCTCGGGCATGGACGGATCGGCGGGCGACACGGGCGCTTCGTCCACTTCGCCATCGTCGCCATAGCCCACCAGGCGCAGCGGGCGCGCCTTCAGGCCGGCTTTTTGGCACCAGTGGACGAGCGCGTCTTCCTGGCCGTGGGTGACCCAGATCTCCTGCGCGCCGGTGTCGTTGATTGAGGCGATGAGATCGTCCCAGTCGCAATGGTCGGATACGACGAGCGGCAATTCCACACCGCGCTGGCGGGCCCGCGCGCGGGTGCGCATCCAGCCCGAGGCGAACGCGGTGACCGGATCGCCGAGCCGCCGCGACCACAGGTCGGCGATTGAGCCGGGCGGGCAAATGACAATATGGCCGGCAAGGTCCTTGGCCGTCTTGCCGCGCACCGGCTCGATCACCCCAACCTGGGCCCCATGGGCGCGATAGAGCGCCGTGAGGGTTTCGAGCGCGCCGTGGATGTAGATGGGCGCGTCGTGGCCCGCCGCGCGGATCTCCGCCATCAGCCGCTGCGCCTTGCCGAGCGAATAGGCCCCGACCACATGGGCGCGATCGGGAAACAAAGCGAGCGATGCCAACAGCTTGTCCACCTCCACCCGCGCCGGCGGATGGCGAAAGATCGGCAGCCCAAATGTCGCCTCGGTGATGAACACATCACAGCGCACCGGCTCATAGGCCTGGCAGGTCGGATCGCTTTGGCGCTTATAGTCACCCGACGCCACGATGGTGAGCCCGCGCCACGCCACGGCGATCTGCGCGGAGCCCAAAACATGGCCGGCGGGATGGAACGTCACCCGCACCGGTCCCAGATCGATGGGCGCGCCCAGCGTCGCCGCCTGGGTGGAGCCGGCGAACTGGCTGCCATAGCGGGCCGCCATCACCGCTAAGGTCTCCGCGGTCGCCAGCACTGCGCCATGGCCAGCGCGCGCGTGGTCGGAATGGCCATGAGTAATCAGCGCCCGCGCCACCGGCCGCATGGGATCGATATAGACGTCCGCCGGCGGGCAATAGAGGCCTTCCGGGCGGGGCACCAACAAATCGGCGGGTGAGATCGACATGGCGCGACGATAAGCGAGGTCGCGCGTGCTTGAAAGCGACGACGTGACCCGATACACGCCGCACACCGATGGCCCGACACGCCCGCCGTCTCCGACAGGCGCGCCGTCTTTGAGCCCCGCGCCGTCGTGCAAGGACTTGTCCATGGCGATTGATCCTCACGCCTCGCGCGACCCCCTCGCCAACAAGCGCTATGCCTATGCCAAGGCGCTGCAGGACGAGGGCGATCACGCGGGAGCGGTTGACCTGTTTGAGCAGGCGCTGGAGCTTGACCCGACCTGGCCGGCCGGCTGGTACGCGCTGGGGCTTGCCCGCCTGGAGGCAGGCGCGCCGGTCGCGGCGGCGGAAGATGCGTTCCGCCAGGCGCTTGCGCTTGACCCCGCCGACACCTACGGCGCCGGTCTGCGGCTGGCGCGGTTGACCGGCGAAGCGCCCGAGGCGCCACCTGAATCTTATGTCCGCACCCTGTTTGATCAGTATGCCGAGCGGTTCGATGATGTGCTCGTGGATCGGCTGGGCTACCGCGCGCCCGCGCTGTTGAGCGCCGCGCTCGAGCGTGCCGCGCCGGGGCGGCGGTTCGAGCGCGTGCTCGACTGGGGCTGCGGCACCGGGCTGATGGCGCAGGCGCTCGTGGGCCGCTATGGCCACATCGATGGCAGCGACCTGTCGCCCGGCATGGTCGAGGCGGCGGCCGGCAAGGGGCTTTATGCCACGCTGAGCGTTGGCAATGTGCTCGATGCGCCGGCGCCCGAGGCTATTGGCGCGTATGACCTCATCATCGCCGCCGATGTGTTGTGCTATTTGGGTGAGCTCTCCCCAGTGTTTGCGGGCGCGCGGGCGCGGTTGGCAGACGAGGGGCTGTTTGCCTTCTCCGTGGAGGCGCTTGACCCCTTGCTGGAAGACGCCGCCGATGCGGCGGGCGTGGACGCACCGGCCGAGGGCCTTGATTTCGCGCTGCTGCCGTCACTGCGCTATGCCCACGGTTTTGAAGGCCTCGTCGAGCGAGCGGCTGCGGCCGGCTTCCAGCTGATCGAAACCACGGCGGACATCTTGCGCCATGATCGGGGGCGCCCCGTGTTGGGCTATGTGCTCGTGTTTGGCCTTTAAACGCATGAAGCATGCATGAGTTACGACCCAAAAACGGACCCGTTGTCCACAGGTCACCGCGAACACAGCGGTCACGCGAGACGGACGTGTTATACCTTCGTTTAAGATTGGGCGCCTCTGGCAATCAGCACGCGTGCCAGCTCGGATAGGTTCGCGCTTTTGACGAAATCATCGTAATGATTGACCAACGTCGCGCGTAACGTATTGCGAATGACAGCAAAATCGTTTTTGCGCACCTCTTCGTGGATCGGCAGTCGGTCAAAGAACTCCTGGAAATGCACATCCGGGATCTCATTGACTTTTTGCGGTGCAGCAAGACCAGCGAGCCGCAAACGGCTTTCCATCAAGGCTGCCGGCTCCTTGAAAAACGCCGCCGCGTCCCGGTCGATCGGCTTTTGCTGCGCGATCACGTCATGGGCAACCGCGATGAGGCCATCAAGCAGGGCTTGGCGTTGCGGTCCGGCCAATGGGCGCAGCACACCCTCCACCATCTGGACCTCGTGGGTGAGGCCATGGGGGAAGTTCGACCAGCACGACAGGTTCACCGCGGCCACGAACTCTTCTTCTTTAAACAGCTTTTCGTAATTCGTCGCGGCCCGGGCGCGGGCATACTCCCACGTGCATTTTTGCACCAGGAAAGCCGTCCGGGTCTCCAGGAACGTGATGAGGGCCGCCGTGTCCGCGATCGCCGACTTCGGCTTGAGCCAATCAAACAGTCCCATCGCGTTCCCATCCTCGGTTTCGGTGGCATGTGGCAAAGGTCCACCTACCAGCCCTCGCTACTGGAACCCCGCGCCGCGCGCAAGTCGCGACACCTCAGGTCTCCCGCAGTGCGCAATTTCCCTTAGCGTTACTTCGCATGTGCACAATTCGAAACGATTAAGAGTGCGTAAAACCAAAGTCTTATGCGTATCGATCCGTAGTGTTTGTTACGGTGACTCAGGGCGCCGGCCTTTGAGTCCGGCCTGCCCGTGTCGTGGTGTTCAGCCGGTTCACATGAAGGATGCATCCTTTTTGGGATTGGCGGCTGGGAGGCAATGAACCCGCGAGATCGGAGCGAGGTCGGACGCCGCGAGGCGCCGGCCCGGAACCTTTGGGGAGGTAATCCAACCATGGCATCGAATGATAACGATGCGGCCTGGTGGGGGAAGACGAGGGGCCTGATGATCACGGCGATCGTGATCTGGGCCATTTTCTCGTTCTTCATCCACATGTTCGCACCCGCCTTGAACGGTATCGTCATTTTGGGCTTCCCGCTCGGCTTCTATATGGCCGCGCAGGGCTCGCTCATTGTCTTCGTCGTGCTTCTGTTCTGGTTCGCCGCCAAGCAGAACCGCATCGATGAAGAACATGGCGTCGCCGAAGATTGATCCGCTCGGACCCAGGAGACCATTCAATGGCTACGCAAGCTGGCGGCGGTGACTTTACGTCCAATCTCGGCCGCATCTACACCATGTATACCGGCACCTTCTTGGGTGTCGTGATCCTTCTGGCCATTCTCGAGCAGTTCGGCATGCCCGATGCTTGGATCGGCTACGCCTTCGTGGCGCTCACCATCGGCGTTTACGCGGCGATCGGTATTATGTCGCGCACCATGCAGGTGTCGGAATACTACGTCGCGGGCCGTCGCGTCCCGGCGTTCTATAACGGCATGGCGACGGGCGCCGACTGGATGTCCGCCGCGTCGTTCATCGGCATGGCCGGCACTCTCTACGCGCTCGGCTATGACGGCCTCGCCTTCATTCTGGGCTGGACCGGCGGCTACGTGCTCGTGGCGGTTCTGATCGCGCCGTACCTGCGTAAGTTCGGCGCCTACACGGTTCCTGACTTCTTGGCGGCGCGCTACGGCGGCAACTTCGCTCGTCTTCTGGGCGTTATGGTGCTTCTGGCCTGCTCGTTCACCTACGTCGTCGCGCAGATCGTCGGCACCGGCCTGATCGGCTCGCGCCTTCTGGGCATGCCGTTCGAAATCGCGGTGTTCGTCGGCCTCGTCGGCATTCTCGTGTGCTCGCTCTTGGGCGGCATGCGCGCTGTCACCTGGACGCAGGTCGCTCAGTACATCGTGCTGATCGTCGCCTACCTCATCCCGGTGGTCATCCTGTCGGCTCAAAAGTACGGTCTGCCGCTGCCGCAGCTCACCTATGGTGGCGTTCTGCAGGAAATCGCCGCGCGTGAGCAGGCGATCGTTGCCGAAGGCTTGGCGACGACCGTTCGCTCGCACGTCCAGCCGTTCGTGGCGTATGACCGGCTGAACTACTTCGGCCTGATCCTGTGCTTGATGGTCGGCACCGCGTCGCTCCCGCACGTCCTCATGCGCTTCTTCACCACCCCGTCGGTGCGTGAAGCGCGTCTGTCGGTCGGCTGGTCGCTCCTGTTCATCTTCATCCTCTACTTCACGGCGCCGGCCTATGCCGCCTTCGCGAAGCTCGAGGTCTACCAGAACGTCATTGGCCAAAACCTGGAAGCCCTGTCGCAGTCTGCGCAGTGGATGTTCAAGTACGGTCAGGTTGGTCTGGTGAAGATCTGCGGCGTTGACGTGACCACGCTTGATGCCATCAAGGCCGCGTGCGCCAAGGCCGCCAACTTCTCCGGCGATATGGCCACGTTCAACCCCGTCCTGAAGCTCGCCGACCTGCGCATCGATAACGACGCTATCGTTATCGCGACGCCGGAAATCGCCGGCCTGCCGTATGTCGTCGCCGGCCTCGTGGCCGCTGGCGGTCTCGCGGCCGCGCTGTCGACCGCCGACGGCCTTCTGCTCGCCATCGCCAACGCGCTCTCGCACGACATCTACTACAAGATGGTCGACAAGAACGCCCCGACGGCTCGTCGTCTGATCGTTGCTCGCGTGTTCCTGATCATGGTGGCCTTGCTTGCCGCCTGGACCGCCGCGCAGCGTCCCGCCGACATCGTCGCGATGGTCGCCTGGGCCTTCTCGCTCGCCGCCGCTGGCCTGTTCCCGGCCTTGGTGTTCGGCGTGTGGTCCAAGCGCGTCAACGCGCCGGGCGCGATCGCCGGCATCATCGCCGGCTTCGGCATCACGCTCCTCTACCTCGTCGTCACCCGCTACTTCCCGGGCTTTGGCGTCGACGTGCTGGGCATGACGTCGAACACGCACCCGGTCACCGGCGCCGCGCTGATCAACCTCGCCGAGCTTAAGGCCACCAAGCCCGAGCTGTTCACGGAAGGCTGGGTCGCCGGTACGCACCCGCTCGCCTCCCGCGTGGGCTGGTTCTCGGTCGCCAACATCTCGTCTGCGCTGTTCGGCATGCCGCTCGGTGCTGCGGTGATGTTGATCGTGTCCTACATGACCAAGGCGCCGTCGGCGGAAATGCAGGCCTTCATCGACGAAGTGCGCAAGCCGCGCGGCGACGTCGTGATGAAGGAAAAGACCGCCTGATCAGGCTGTCGAACCTCCAGGTATTGGCAACGGGGCCTCACGGCCCCGTTGTTGTTGCAAGAGACCGTCATCGGCGGATATCGCAGAGCCTGCGGCGAAAAAGGGGGTACCGTTTTTCGCAAAAGGGCTTGCGAAAATACAAAGAGTGAGAGGAGCGCACTCCGTTCCAAACTCATCGGATAGTGCTTTGGGAATTGCGGTTGTTCTCGTGCGGCGGGTGTGACACACATCGTCCGCCTGATCTGCCCAACATGCTCCGTCGGGAGGAGCCGTCTTGGATACCTTGTTGAGCCACTGGTATTTTCATCTGCCCAACTATGCGTTGGCGGTGATGCAATACGCCGCGATCGGCCGCTTCATCTTGGGCTTTTTCGTCGACCCAAACTGGCCCAACTATATTTGGCGGGGCTTCAAGGCCGTCTCCGCCCCCGCCGTTGAGGTGGTACGGGTGATCACGCCGAAGGTCTGCCAGACCCCTCTTGTCGTCCTCTTCACCATCCTATGGCTTCAGGTGGCGCGGATCGCGCTGTTGTTTGGCTTGGCGACCTTCGGGCTCGCGCCGACGATGCAAGGCTGAGGGAGGCGATCATGAAGCAACATCACATCGTCGGCCTCGCCGGACTGGGCGTCATCAACGGGATGTTCTCGCCGTTCCTCACCATCGTGTTTGCCTTTCAGAACCTGTGGTATCCGCCGTTCCTGCCGCTATCCTTGCCGTTTGCCTTGATGTTCTCCTCGCTTTTGCTGTCGACGCTGTCGATTATGGTCGCCGGCATCCCCGCCGCGCTTTATGAGCGCGTCACCGGCAAGTCGGAGACCGACGGCACCTCCGCCCTCATCTGGATTGGCGCGATGGCCCTTCTGACCTATCCGGCGGTGGAGCGCATGCTGACCTCCGGCGGACTTTTCTGAATCGCGCCGCCCCTGCGGCCTGCCTCAGGATTGGGCAGATCGAGCATCGCCATCCGGGTCGCCGCTATCGGTAATTGTGCGCTGCAGCATAATTGGCGCATCATTCTGTCGTTTCGGCTGACCAGTACGCATTTTCCTGTCGCACTTCCCACAGAGCTCTACGAGTTCCACCGCGATTGCCGGTCATGGCAAAACGCGCCTACGCTTGATCTTGATCAAGGGAAGCGTCGACCAGCCGTTCAGGACGGCGAGGGGGGTGCGATGGACGAGATCGAACATTTGGCCCGTCGGTCGGTGAACCGAGCCTCGTGGCTCGCCATGGCCACTATCGCCATCATGATGCTGGCGACCGCGTATGACCCCCATTTATGCGCGTCGGTGGGCGGCTTCGGCCTCCTCCTGTTGACGCTCGGTTTGATGCTGAGGGCGCTTGTCAGCCACCGCATCGACCCGCGCGACACCGAGGTGTGGGGCCTCA
>CALSBD010000096.1:0-8884 GCA_943373055.1 Rhizobium sp. Q54 | reverse complement strand
TGGCATCGGCCCACACATACCAATCGGCCTTAGCGTTGTCCTTCGACGACCGGCTCTCGATGAACCAGGGATGCCGGTCGGAGGTGTGCGAGATCACGAGGTCGATGATCACGCGCAGACCGCGCGCGTGGCACTCAGTGATCAGCTCGTCGAAGTCGGCGAGTGAGCCGAACATCGGATCGACGTCTTCGTAGTTCGAGACGTCATAGCCGAAGTCGCCCATCGGCGAGGTGAAGAACGGCGAGATCCAAATCGCGTCGACATTGAGGCTCGCCACGTGATCGAGCGATTGGGTGATGCCCTTAAGGTCACCAATGCCGTCGCCATTGGTGTCGCGATAGCTGCGCGGATAGATCTGATAGATCACCGCGCCGCGCCACCAGTCGGCATCCCTGGCGGGCAACTGGGCGGGCATCGGGGTCTTCTTCACGGCGGCGGCTTGCATAGGGGACAGGCTCCGAGGTTCAGCCCTTGACCGCGCCGGCGGTGAGGCCGGAGACGATCTTGCGCTGGAAAATCAGGACGAGAACGATGAGGGGGACCGTGACGATCACGGAGGCGGCCATGATGTTGCCCCAGGGCATTTCATGGACGCTGGCGCCGGTGATCAGCGCGATCGCAACGGGCACCGTGCGGGCGTCGTTCGATAAGGTGAAGGTGAGTGCGAACAGGAATTCATTCCAAGCCGCGATGAAGGCGAGGAGGCCGGTGGTGACGAGCGCTGGCCACATCAACGGCAGGAATACCCGGGTGACGATCACCCACGGCGACGCGCCGTCGACGATCGCGGCTTCTTCCAGCTCCTTGGGCAGATCGCGCATAAAGGTGGTCAGCACCCACACCGTGAAGGGGAGGGTGAGGATCAAATTGGAGAGGATGAGGCCCCACAGCGAATTGTAGATGCCGAGCGCGCGGATTAACTCGAACATCCCCGACAGCACGGCGACCTGGGGGAACATCGACACCGACAGCACGGTGAACAGCAGCAACCCGCGGCCGCGGAAGGTGATGCGGCCGAGCGCATAGGCCGCGGTGACGCCCAGGAAGAGCGAGATGGCGACCACGGTGACGGCGACGATCACAGAATTGAGGATGTTCCAGCCGAACGGCTGTTCGCGGAAGACGGAGACATAATTGGCGAAATTGAACGAGGTTGGCCAATAGGCGACCGAGAACAACTCCGAGCCAAAGCGGAACGACGACAAGATCGCGTAGTAAAACGGGAAGACGGCGAACACCACGATGGCGACAACGAGAGCATAAAAGCCGATTGTCAGGAGCGGGTTCTTGTTCATCGCACGTCCTCCCCACTCAGCTTGACCTTGCCAATCGTGATGGTCGCGATGGTCAGAAGCGCGATCATCAAGAACAACAGGGTGGTGGCCGCCGAGCCGTAGCCGACCTCTTGGAAATCGACGAGCTGTTGGCGCGCATAGACCGACATCGACATGGTGTCGTTTGAATTGGACGTCAGCACGTAGATAAGGTCGAAGATGCGCAGCGCATCGAGCGCGCGGAAGATGATGGCGACCATCACCGCCGGCCAAATGAGTGGCAGCGTGACCTTGAAGAACACCTTGACCGGGTGGATGCCGTCGACCTTGGCCGCTTCATAACAATCCGACGGCAGCATCTGCAGGCCCGCCAGGATCAACAGTGCCATGAACGGCGTCGTCTTCCACACGTCGACCATCACCACCGCCCACATGGCGGTGTCGGGCGAAGCGGTCCAGGCGACGGGTTGAGAGATCAGGCCGATCGACATAAGGATTTCGTTCAAGACGCCGAACTGGTCGTGCAGCATCCAGGCCCACATCTTGGCCGATACGATGGTGGGGATCGCCCAGGGGATCAGCACGGCGGCGCGCACGAGGCCGCGACCCTTGAACTCGGCATTGAGCACCAGCGCGACGATGAGGCCGAGGAGCGTCTCGAGCGACACCGACACCACGGTGAACCACAAGGTATTGCCGACCGCGTTCCACCAGATGGGATCGGCGAGCAAACCGCCCCATTCGCTGTTGTAATAGTTCTCAAAGCCGATCCAGCGCGACGCGGACAGATCGTTGAGGTTGGCGTTGGTGAAGCCGAACCAGATGGTGCGCAACAGCGGCCACCCGGCAACCAGCGCCAACACCACCATCATCGGGGTGAGGAACAGCCAGGCCGAGCGCAATCGGGCGGCGGTCAGAGCGGAACGCGACGACATGGGCGCCTCCTTCCCGGCTGGCGGCGAGGCCCGATTGGCGACTTAAAGCGACCCGTGAGAGCTTCAAGCGCGCGGCGACCCGATGTCCGGGCATGGGCGTCTGGTTGAGGGCTGACGGAAGATGGCCAAGCAGTGTTCGCGCGACCGTTAAGATCGGCGCCAGTGCTTGGAGAGGACGCCGGTTGTTGGACCCCGACAAAGGAGGGCGCGGCGACCGCGCCTCTCCCGTCCTTGGGCGGATTACCAGCCCGAGCGCTTGATGCGCTTGAGTTCGCCTTCGAGCTTGGTGAGCGCGTCAGGCGCCTTGGACTTGCCCGAGAGCGTCTCGTGGGCGGCGTTCCACAGGGCGTTCGACACCTTGTTGTAGTTGGCGCCGGTGATCTTCGACGGACGCGCCACCGCATTGGTGAAGGTGCCGTAGAGATCGCCGAAGAACGGGGCCGCGGCGAGAACTTCCTTGTCCTGATAGAGCGAGGCGATGGTCGGGTTATAGGAGCCCTTGATCGCGCGGCGCTTCTGCTCGGCTTCGGAGGTGAGGAAGGCGACCAGCTCGGCGGCGGCCTTCTGGTTCTTCGAATACTTGGAGACGGCGAGCTGCCAGCCACCGAGCGTGCCGGTGTTCTTGCCCTCCGGGCCACCCTTCGGCAGCGCGACGACGCCGATCTTGCCCTTCACCGGGCTGTCGGCGGAGTTGCCGAGCGACCAGGCATAGGGCCAGTTGCGCATGAACACCGCATTGCCCGACTGGAACACGCCGCGCGCTTCTTCCTCGGCATAGTTGAGCACGCCATCGGGCGAGATCGAGCCGACCCAGGAGGCGGCAAGCGTGAGCGCCTCGGCGGCGCGCGCATTGTTGACGGTGATGTCGCCCTTGTCGTTGACAACCGCGCCGGCGCCGAAGGAGTCGAGCCATTCCATAACGTTGCAGGTGAGGCCTTCATACGCCTTGCCCTGGAACACATAGCCCCACATCTTGTCGTTGCCCGCGGCGCGTTCGGCGGCCTGGATCTTCTTGGCGGCCTCGGTCATCTCGGCCCAGGTGGTGGGGGCCTTGACGCCGTGCTTCTCAAGCAAGTCCTTACGGTAGTAGAGGACGCCGGCGTCGGTGAACCACGGCATGGCGACCAGCTGGCCGTTCACGGTGTTGTTGTCGACGATCGGCTGGAAGTGGTTCTTCTCGGCGCCGCCCGTGTGGGGCTTCAGGTCGATGAAGTGGCTGCCGAGGATGCCGGGCCAAATGACGTCGATCTGGAACACGTCGATGTCCGACGCGCCCGAGGCGAGCAGCTGCTGATAAAGCGCCAAGCGCTCGGTGGTCGAATTGGGGGTCGAGACGATGTTGACCTTGACGCCCGACTGCTTCGACCAGGCCTCAACGCCTTCCTTGCACAGCTCCAGCTCTTGGCCGACCGCGCCGCAGGAGATCGAGATTTCAGCCGCCGACAGCGAGCCGACGGACATGAAGGCCGCCGTGGCGACGGCCGCGAAAATGGACTGACGGATCATCCGGTGTTCCTCCCTGGTGGTTCTCCCAAGCGTTTGGCAAAACCGAGAGGTGGGCGCGGCGGACCTCGTCACGGACGGTGCAGCGGCGGCAATGCCGACAGCCCCTATCCCGTGGGCGATCTCAAACGCGCAATCCTCCCCGACCGATCACCTGGGAGACGGTGCAAGGCACCCATCGCCGGAGACTGGTCCTCGCGCTTGCTTCAGGTCAAAAACCCGAAGCCATGATCTTTGCCAAAGCGCTTTGGTGGTTTATGGCGCTTTCATCCGCGTGTTGTCAAGCGCCGAATTTCTCTTCATAGTTTGCCCGATCAATCGGCTTTGTCAAATTCAACCGATTGAAAAACATCCTGAATGGGTTAAGTCTCACGAAGGGTTGTTCTGATAGGGGAGGGCAGAGGGTCCGGGGTGCGGCCTGAAGCCCACCGGGACCTTCAGGGTTTCCAAAGCGCTTTGGGGAATGATTTGGAACTCAATCGAATTCAGGGCATGAAGGTGTCTTGGATAACAGACCGGTCACAAAGATCGGCCGCCTGGGAGGATTTGCATGAATCTCAAGGAGTTGGCGACATTCTTGGGTTTGTCACAAACCACCGTGAGTCGCGCCTTGAATGGGTACCCCGAAGTGGCGGAAGAAACCCGCAAGCGGGTCGCCGAGGCGGCGCAGAAATATCAGTACCGACCCAATGCGTCCGCGCGGCGGTTAGCGACCGGGTTGGCCGGCTCGCTCGGCATCGTATTTCCCATCGGCCGCAATCTCCTCCTGGATCCGCATTTCATTGAATTTCTGGCCGGTATTTCCGAGCGGCTATCGGAAGTGGAGATGGACGTCACGCTCTCCGCCACTCGGGGCGATGACGTGCCGGTCTATCGGCGGCTTGCCCGCACGCGGGCGGTTGATGCGGTCATTGTATCGGGGCCTTTGATCGAGGACCCACGGATCGCCTTGCTGGCAGAGATCGGCATGCCGGTCGTCGTCCACGGCCGCACCCGCGCCTCACGGCCTTATGCGCATCTCGATATCGACAACCAGGGCGCCTTCAAGCGGGCGACGGATTTGCTTTTGGACTTCGGCCACACGGCGATCGCGCTCGTCAATGGCGACCGCAAGCTCACCTTCGCCATGCACCGGGAGGAGGGGTGGCGCCAGGCGCTCGTTACGCGGGGCCTGACCGCACGGCCGGACTATGCGCCGTCTGGCGCGATGTCGGAAGAAAACGGCTATCGCTTCGCCCGCCAGCTCTTGGAGCGACCCGACCCGCCGACCGCGTTCGTGATCTCCAGCGTGATCTCCGCACTCGGCGTTCAGCGCGCGCTGCGCGATCTGGGGCTGGTGGCGGGCCGCGATGTGTCGCTGGTGGCCCATGATGACGGCCTGCCGGCGATCCGGCCGGATGTGATGATGCCAGCCTTGACGACCACCTATTCCTCCATCCGCATGGCCGGCGAGCGACTGGGCGCGATGGCGCTTGACCTCATCAATGGCGCGCCTGTGGAGACGCTGACCGAGGTGTGGCCGGTGGACTTGGTCTTGCGCGATTCCGTGGCGCGGCCCCCGGGCTAGAGCCTCGTCCACGGACGCGGCAACCCGGTCCTGGAAAAAGCGGCGCGACGTCAAAGACCCGCGCGCCGCGCGAGGGCTTGTATGCCAAATTCGCGGTTCTGGACCATGGCGCGCACACGGGCGCGGGTGTAGGCTTTCCCTCCAATGTGATCACAAATGCCGCGCCTAAGCGGCTTGACGCCCGCGTTGAGGAGCCTTCGATGAACCAGCCGCTGACCAATGTGCAGACCCGCGACGCGGAAGCCATCCTGCATCCCTACACCCCATTGCATCGGGTTAAGGAAATCGGGCCGCTGGTTCTTGATCGCGCCGAGGGCGTGCGCATCTTCGACACCCAGGGCAAAAGCTATATCGAGGGCATGGCAGGGCTGTGGTGCGCAGGGCTCGGCTTCTCCGATCAGGAGTTGATTGAGGCCGGCGTCGAGCAGCTGCGGCGGCTGCCGTACTACCATCTATTTGGCGCCAAGGGCCACGAACCGGCGATCGAGCTGGCTGAAAAGCTCAAAGAGATCGCGCCGATGCCGGTCTCCAAGGTTTTGTATTGCTCGTCGGGCTCGGAAGCCAACGACACGCAGGTCAAGCTTGCCTGGTACTACAACAACGCCCGCGGCAAGCCGAAGAAGAAGAAGATCATCAGCCGCATCAAGGCCTATCACGGCGTGACGATTGTCTCAGCGTCACTGACGGGCCTGCCCTACAATCACATGGACTTCGACCTGCCGGTGGCGGGCATCTTGCACGCCGATTGCCCGCACTTTTACCGTTTCGGTCTGCCGGGCGAGACGGAAGAGGAGTTCGTCGCGCGGCTGGCGGCTAACCTGCGCGCGCTCATTGAGCGCGAGGACCCCGAGACGATTGCCGCCTTCATCGCCGAGCCGGTGATGGGCGCCGGTGGCGTCATCGTGCCGCCGGACACCTACTACAAGGCGATCGCGCCGATTTTGGCCGAGCACGACATCCTCTTCATCGACGACGAGGTGATCAACGGCTTCGGCCGCACGGGCAATTGGTGGGGCTGTCAGACGATGGGCTTCACGCCCTCGACGATTTCGGCGGCCAAGCAAATGACATCGGCCTACGCGCCGCTGGGCGCCATCCTGCTGCCGCCGTTCATGGTGGAGGCGCTGGAGGACCAGTCGGCGAAGATCGGCACGTTTGGCCACGGCTTCACCTATGGCGGCCATCCGGTGAGCTGCGCCATGGGCGCCAAAGCGATCGAGATTTATCAGAAGCGCGACATCATCGGCTATGTCCGCTCGCTGATGCCCACCTTTGCCCATCGCATGGCGCAGATGGCCGAGCATCCGTTGGTGGGCGAGGCGCGGCTCAAGGGCCTCGTGGGCGGCTGCGAGATCGTCGCCGACAAGACGACGCGCAAGAACTTCGAGCCGAAGAAGGGCGTTGCCGCCAAAGTGGTCGGCATGGCGCAAGCCCATGGCCTGATCGTGCGGGCGATTGGCGAGACCATCGCGATCTGTCCGCCGATGATCATCACCGAAGCCGAGCTTAACGAGCTGTTCGACAAGCTCGGCCGGGCATTGGATGACACCTACATGTGGGTGAAGGCGGAAGGCCTCGCCTGACGCAGAGCGAGTCGCTCTTAGCCGGGGTGTGTAAAGTGAAAAGCGGTCAAACCGATGGGTTTTGCCGCTTTTCCTTTGCGTCATCGTGCAACTTTCGTCTGCGGTCTGTGGCCACAACAGCACGTCGATTAATGAAGCGTGAAGATTCGGCTAAAAAAATAGCAAATTGCACTTTTGTTAGCCACGACTTAGCCGCAATGTAAGGGCGATCTCGGATGCGGCGCTGGTCTTGTGGTCGGCGCCCCAGACCGGGGGTGGACCCCCGCACCGTTCATCACAAGGACCCGGACCATGGCGACCGCCACCGAACCCAAGCCGTCTGAAAAGCCCGTCAAGCTCGATCAGCACTATAAGCCCATCGCGATCGCCGCCCTATCGGCTGCCCTCAAGGCGACCCAAAAGCCGACCCGCCGGTCCTAAGTTGAGGCTTTTGGCCGCCGCGACGTCCTCATCGCACCCCTCCCTTCTCTCCTCGCGGGAGAAGGTGGCGCGCAGCGCCGGATGAGGGGACTTTGATTAATACTGTGATATACCTGCGATAATTATTTCGTGCACCCCGTCGAAGCCGCTTTTCCCGCACAGGGACAGGGTCAGGACCACACGGGGAGCGATTTGACACCCGTCATCCGGCCTAAGGGGCTCATCACTCGGCCGTGAACGGCTGGGCCCTTGCCCGGCTTGGTTAATGGCCTACCCTCGCTGTCACACAAACGAGAGGGGCGGCACATGTGGCGGCGGCTGGTGGCGTGGGGCGTGGCGGTTTGCGCGGCTTTGGTGGCACCGGTGGCGATGGCTGATCAGTGTCGCCCTGTCGGGGAACGATCACCGATCGACCGGCTCATTTGGCGAGCGTCGCTGGAGCCCAATTCGGTCCGGCTCACCTTCACCGGTCACGCGACGTTCTTTATTGAGAGCCCGAAGGGCGTGACGATTGCCACGGACTATAACGACTACATCCGCCCCGCTGAGGTGCCGCGGATCGCGACCATGAACCGGGCGCACTCCACCCACTTCACCAATAATCCCGATCCCCGCATCGAGCATGTGTTGCGCGGCTGGGCCGAGCAGCCGGGCCAACAGGCAATGCATGATATCTTCGTGGATGACGTGCGGGTGCGCAATGTCTCCACGGATTTGCGCTCGTTCGGCGCGGAGTTTGGCGCGTTCGGCAATTCGATCTTCATGTTCGAAATCGCCGGTGTATGCATCGCGCATCTGGGCCACCTGCACCACCGGCTGGAGAAGGTACATTTCCGCGAGCTCGGCGCGGTCGACGTGGTGCTGGTTCCCGTCGATGGCGGCTATACCATGTCGCTCGACGGCATGCTGGCGGTCATCGAGTCCATGCGCCCCATGGTCGTCATCCCCATGCATTGGTTCTCGCGGTCGCGGCTGGAGCAGTTCCTCACCATGGCCGGCACGCGCTATCCGGTGGAGCGGTCCGATACGTCGACCGTAACGTTCTCGCGCGCCACGCTGCCGCGCGAGACGACGGTGCTGGCGTTGCCGGAGCAAAAATCCCGTTCGTTTGGAATGGATTGAGGCCCCGCCGCGGTGGGGGGCCTATGTCAGCTCGGGCATGCCCTTGATCTGCTGCGGGCGCTCTTTGGGCACGCAGAAGATATTGTGCGAGGCCATGTTGACGAACACGTTGGTCCCGTTGGCGCGGAAGTTATCCGGCCGAAACATCGGCACCACGTGGGCAAACACCCGGTAATCGAGCGCGCGGGCATAGGCAATCAGCGCCGGCCGGGTTGGGCCTGAATTGGCTTCCAAATACAATAACGGACGTGTGCGGCGGATGGTGCGCTCCGCCCCGAGCAAGAATGCCAGCTCAAAACCCTCGATATCGGCCTTGATGAAGTCGATGCGGGCGAGTGTGAGATCGTCCAGGGCGAGGGCGCGGATTTTGTCGATGCCGACCACTTCACCCATGCCGGAGCGTGCGCGGGTCGCGGCATGGGCGCTCACGCCGCCGACATTGACATCGTCAGCATAGTTGGGCCGGGGCACGTGGATTTC
>CALSBD010000095.1:0-8885 GCA_943373055.1 Rhizobium sp. Q54 | reverse complement strand
CGTCGCGCGCTTGGACCGCGCTAGCTGGTCTGCCGAGGCGATTGTTGCTGCCGCTACCGGCGCGGGCGCGCCCGCCGCGCGGGAGCACGCGGCATGATCAAGGAGACCACGCTGCGCGAGCTGATCCTGGCCGCGATTATCCTCGCGCTCATTATCGGCATCGGCGTCTACGCGCCCGCCTTCGTGCGCCCGCAAAGCCTCATTGGCGTTTTGAACGATACCGCGTTCCTGTTCATGATGGCGCTGGCGCAGATGATGGTGATCCTCACCCGCGGCATCGACCTGTCGGTCGCCGCCAATCTGGCGCTCACCGGCATGCTCGTGGCCCTTGTCGGCCAGCACAATCCCGAGCTGCCCGCGGTCGTCTTTATCGCGCTTGGTCTCCTGATTGGCGGGGCGTTGGGGCTCTTCAATGGGGTGCTGATTGGTGGTCTCGGCATCCCGCCGATTGTCGTCACGCTGGGCACACTTGCCATCTTCCGCGGCATGATCGTGGTCATCGGCGGCGGTGATCAGGTGAACGCGTCGGAGATGGGTGTGCCGTTCCAAGCCTTCCCGAAGCTCACGTTCCTGGGCCTCAACTCCGTGTTCTGGCTCGCCGTTGGCGTCGCGGTGCTGGCGGCGGTCTTCCTCAATCTCACGCGCACCGGCCGCGCGCTATATGCCATTGGCGGTAATCCGGTCGCCGCACGCTATTGCGGCATCGACCAGCGCCGGCTTGAGACGCTCGTTTATGGGCTCTCCGGCGCGGTTGCGGGATTGGCGGGCTATTTGTGGGTGGCGCGCTATGGCGTCGCCTATTCCGAAATCGCGGTTGGCTATGAGCTCACTGTGATCGCTGCCTGCGTGATCGGCGGCGTGTCGATTGGCGGCGGGGTGGGCACGGTGATCGGCACACTTTTGGGAGCGCTTTTCATCGGCGTCATCGTCAACGCGCTGCCCACCATGCAGGTCTCGCCCTTTTGGCAAATGGCCATCTCCGGCGCCGTCATTCTCGCCGCCGTGATCATCAACGCGCGGGCCGAGGCCCGGCCGGAAAAACTGATCTTGCCGGAAGCCCGGCGCCAGGCCGCGAGGGGGCGCGCATGAGTGAGCCGACCGCCCGCGACCACGCATCGCGCTACACCGTCGCCGACCGCGCGCCGTTTCGCCTCACCGACGCGGTGTTGCGCTGGGAGACGATCCTGGTCGTGCTCCTGGCCGCCGTCGTTGTCATCAACACGGCGATCTCGCCCTACTTTCTCGATCTCTACAATCTGTCCGACGCTACCTATAACTTCTCAGAGAAGGCCATCATCGCGCTTGCCATGGCGCTGCTGATCCTGGTGCGCGAGATCGATTTGTCGGTTGCCGCCATCGTCGCGGTGGCGGCCCTGGGCATTGGATATCTGGCCCAAGCGGGCCATGGGCCCGGCGTGTTGATCCTGGCTGGGCTTTTGATCGGCCTTGCCTGCGGCATGCTCAATGGCGCGCTCGTCACGCTCACCGGCGTGCCGTCAATCGTGATCACCATCGGCACCATGAGCCTATTTCGCGGCGTGGCGCAGGTGTCGCTGGGCGATCAAGCGCTGACCACCTTCCCGCCGGAGTATCTAGCGCTCGGCCAGACCTACGCGATCGATATGCCGCCGACGCCGCTGTCGTTCCTTTTGTTTTTGGGCCTCGCGATTGTCTTCGGCCTTGTGTTGCATTTCACCGCCGTGGGGCGCCGGCTGTTTGCGATTGGGTCCAATCCGGTGGCCGCGCGGTTCTCCGGCATTCGGGTCAATCGCATCCGGTTTGTCCTGTTCGCACTGTCGGGCACCATGGCGGGCCTCGCCGCGGTGCTCTTGACGGCGCGCATCGGCGTGATGCGCCCCAATATCGCGCTCGGCTGGGAGTTGGACGTCATTACGATGGTGATCCTGGGCGGCGTGTCGATTGCCGGGGGCGTCGGCTCCATCCTGGGCGTGGTACTCGCCGTGTTCGTGCTCGGCTTCGCCACCTTTGGCCTTTCGCTCATGAACGTGCCCGGCATCGTCATCAACGTGCTGTTGGGCTTCCTTCTCATCCTCTCGATCGCCGCTCCCATCGTGGTCCGCCGCGGGCTCGCCCGGCGATCGGCGACGCCAGGAGGTTGACCATGGATCCACAAACCCACGAGCGCCACGCCTTCGTGATGTATCTGAACCCTGGCCAGCGCGACGAATACAAGCGCCGGCATGATGCCATATGGCCCGAGCTCGTTGCGCTCCTGAAGCGCCACGGTATTTCCAACTATTCCATCCACCTCGATCCGGCGACCGATCGCCTCTTCGCCTATCTCGAACGCCCGAAGGACTTCGACGGGGGGGCCCTTTCCAGCGATCCGGTGATGCGCCGCTGGTGGGACCACATGAAGGACCTCATGCGCACCCACCCCGATGGCGCGCCGGTCGCCGATCCGCTCGACGAAGTGTTCTACCTCGCCTGAAGGGGGCATCATGGCGGTCGCGGTCGTCGACATCGGCAAAACCAACGCCAAGGTCAGCGTGTTCGATGCGCGCGGCCTTCAGCTTGCCACCGTGTCGCGCGCCAACGAGGTCGTCGCGACCGGCCTTTATCGCCATGAGGACACCGAGGCCCTGTGGGCCTTCGTGCTTGACGCCCTCGCCGACTTTGCCGCCAAGCACGCGATCTCCGCCATCGTGCCGACCGCCCATGGCGCGAGCGGCGGGCTTGTCGATGCCGACGGCCTCGTCCTCCCGTTCATGGATTACGAGGACCCGGTTCTCGACACCCTGGAGGCGGAGTACACGGCTCGCCGACCTCCGTTTGGCGAGACCTATTCGCCCCCGCTCGCCCATGGGCTCAATTTCGGCCGACAGGTCTTTTATCAAAAGACCCGCCACCCGGACGCCTTCGCGCGCGCGACTGCGCTGTTGATGCACCCGCAATACTGGGCGTGGCGGCTCTCGGGCGTGATGGCATCCGAGGTCACGTCACTGGCCTGCCACACCGATCTGTGGGCGCCCGACGCCGGCGCGCCGTCATCGCTGGCGCGCTCGCTCGAGCTTGAGGCGCTCCTGCCGCCGCTGCGCCGCGCCATGGACACGCTCGGCCCCATCACGCCCGCCGTTGCCGCCCGCACGGGCCTTGCTCCGACAACGCGGGTTGTCTGCGGCATTCATGATTCAAACGCGTCGTTGCTGCCCTTCCTCGCCACCCGCGAACCGCCCTTCACCGTGGTGTCGACCGGCACCTGGGTCGTGCTTCTTCACGTGGGCGGCTCGACCGCGCGGCTCGATCCGACCGCCGACATGCTCGCCAATGTCGATGCACTCGGTCGGCCGGTGCCGTGTGCCCGCTTCATGGGCGGGCGGGAGTTCGCCCTCATCGCGCCTGACGACGCACCGCCCGATCTCGCGCTCGTCCCGGGCCTGATCAGCGCGCCCGTGCTCGCGCTGCCCACCTTCACCGACCACGGCGGCCCCTATGCAGGCCAACGTGGCCGCATCGTGGGTGAGGTGCCCCCGGTTTCAGGCGCACGGGCGACACTTGCGAGCCTTTATGCGGCGCTGATGACGGATGATCTCCTCACGCGGCTCGACGCCAAGGGCCCCGTGATCGTCGACGGCCAGTTCGGCCGCAACGCGGTCTATGCCGCCGCGCTGGCGCGCCTGCGTGAGGGACAAACCGTGTTCGCCGCCGGCGAGGGGGCCGGCACGTCGGCGGGGGCCGCCCTCCTGGCCAACTGGCCCCCCGATCCGGCGGCCGTGGCCCTCGATTTGACGGCGGTCGTGCCACTTGATCATGATCTGAGCCCGTATCGCTCCCGCTGGCGCGCGGCATTTTGAACCAACAAAAAGGAGGACCTCGCCATGCCGCTTCCCACCCCCGAAGGCTATCGCGCCCAGGACGAGGGCTCGCTGCGCGCAACGCTGTTGAGCCTCCCGGCCGTCGCCGCGCGGCTTGGCGGGGGCCCGGATCAGTGGTCGGTGCGCGAGGTCGGCGATGGCAACTTGAACCTTGTGTTCATCGTCGAGGGCCCAGCCGGCGGCGTCGCGGTGAAACAGGCGCTGCCCTACGTTCGCCTCGTCGGCGAAAGCTGGCCGCTTCCGCTGTCGCGCGCCCACTATGAGCACATGGCCTTGAGCGAACAGGCGCGGCTGTGCCCCGGCATGACGCCGGCCATCATCGCTTACGATGAAAAGCTCGCGCTCATCGTCATGGAGCTTCTCACCCCGCATATCATCATGCGGCGCGGCATGATCGCTGGCACGGTCTATCCCGGTTTCGCCGAGACGATCTCGTCGTTCATGGCCGCCACGCTTTACTTTACGTCCGATCTTGCCTTGCCGGCGGCCCAGAAGAAGGCCCGCATGGCGGCGTTCGCGGGCAATACCGCGCTGTGCAAGATCACCGAGGACCTCATCTTCACAGACCCCTACCGCATCCATCCGCTCAACCGCTGGACCAGCCCTCAGCTTGATGATCTCGCTAGCCAGTTCCGCGCCGATCCGGAGGTCAAGGTCGCTGTCTCGCGCCTGAAGCTGAAGTTTTTGACCCAGACGGAGGCGATGCTGCACGGCGATCTTCACACCGGTTCGGTGATGGTGACAGACACCGACACGCGCATCATCGACCCTGAGTTCGCTTTCTACGGTCCGATGGGCTTTGATATTGGCGCGGTGATTGCCAATCTTCTCATCAACTACTTCAGCCAGGATGGTCACGAGACAGCGCCTGGCGGGCGCGATGCCTATCGGGCCTGGGTGCTGGAGACTATTGAGACCGTGTGGACGCAGTTTGAGGCGAAGTTCCTCGCCTTCTGGCGTGCCCATCCCGATGGCGATGCCTATCCTGTTAGCTTGTTCGAGGATCCCGACAGCGCCGACCGGCTCGAGGCGGAGCGCGCCGCCTTCATGGAGCGATTGTTCGCCGACACGCTCGGCTTCGCGGCTGCCAAGATGATCCGCCGGGTGCTCGGCCTCGCCCACAATATCGACCTGGAATGGATCGAAAACCCCGATCGCCGCGCGGCGTGTGAAACCCGTGTGTTGCGGTTGGCGCGCGACCTCATGGTCAACACGGCGGCCTATCCCACCATTGGCGCGGTCACGTCGGCGGCTCGCACCGTGCGCAGCCGCCTCTCCGCATTGTGAACACGGTGTCATGAGAGGTCGTTTAGGGTCGAGCTGGCACTAAGAAGAGGAGCTCCACCATGGACCGCGCCGACGACCACTCGACCTCAACGCCGCCGATCACCCAAGATATGATCCAAGCCTATGATGAATACACCCATCTGACGCTGGATCGCCGGTCCTTCATGGAGCGGCTCACCAAGCTCGCCGGCTCGACGGCCGCCGCCGCCACCATCATGCCGCTCTTGTCGGCCAACAGCGCCCGCGCGGCGATCGTGGCCCCCGATGACGCCCGCGTCGTCAGCGAGCGCGTGACCTATGCCGGCGCGACGGGCGAGATGAAGGCGCTGCTCGTGAAGCCCGCCAACGCCCCCGCCAAGCTGCCCGCCGTCATCGTCATCCACGAAAACCGCGGTCTCAATCCACATATCGAGGACGTCACCCGCCGCATGGCGCTCGAAGGCTTCGTGGCGCTCGGTGTTGACTTCCTGTCCCCGGCCGGCGGCACGCCCGCCAATGAGGACACCGCGCGTGACATGATCGGCAAATTGAATGGCGCCGAGACGACCGCCAACGCGGTGGCCACAATCGCCTATCTGAAGGGGCGGGCCGACACCAATGGCAAGGTCGGCGCGATCGGCTTCTGCTGGGGTGGTGGTCTCGTCAACGCGTTGGCCGTGGCATCGCCCGACCTGGGTGCGGGCGTGTCATTCTATGGCCGCGTCGCCGAGGCTGCCGATGTGCCGCGCATCAAGGCGAAGCTGATGCTGCACTACGCCTCGCTCGATGACCGCATCAATGCCGGCATCCCGGCCTTCAAGGCCGCGCTTGATGCCGCCAAGACGAGCTATGAGCTGCACATGTATGAAGGCGTCAACCACGCCTTCCACAATGACACCTCCGAGGCGCGCTACAACAAGGCCGCCGCCGAGCTCGCCTGGTCGCGCACCGTCGCGTTCTTGAAGGCGAACCTGTCGTAAGGCGGGATTACCGGTCTCGAAATGTCGTCACGGCGAGCGCCACGCGCGCACCCGCCGTGACCATGCACACGGCCGCGAAGACATAGGCCATCGGCGCGAACCACGCTGGCAGCATGCACATGGCAACGAAGGCGAGAATGGTTTCGGACCCTTCGGCAAGGCCCGTGGTGAAGTAGATCGTCTTCGGTCCCCGGATCTCCGTCGACAACCCCCGGCGCGCGGCAACTGCGGCGAACGCGAGGAATGTGGCGCCGTTGATATAAAACGCGGCGAGCAGCACCGCTCCGGCGATCCCATTGGCCGCCGGATCGTAGAGCACGAAGCCGAGCGGAACGGCGGCGTAGAAGACGAAGTCAAACACGATGTCGAGATAGCCGCCCAGGTCGGTCTTGCGGGTCGCCCGTGCGATCGCACCGTCAAGCCCATCGGCGAACCGCGAGAGCGCGATAAAGACAAGGGCGGCGATAAACCAGCCCAAGGCAATCGCCACCCCCGCGGCCACACTCACCCCAAGGCCAAAGCTGGTGACTTGGTTTGCGCTAATGCCCATCATGGCCACGCGCTCGCCCAAGGTATTGAGCGGTGGGTCGATGTGGGTGCGGATCAGTCCATCAAACATGCGGTCTCGCAAGGGGCTGAGGGCCCCGCGTCTACGGGTTGGGGGGGGGGCGTCGGCGGCGGACCAAGGCCCCTGACGGCGCCGTCGTGATCCAACACGACGGGCATGACCATCAGATGGCGAGCCCTAACACCTCACCCGTTGGTGCGCCCAATGACAACGCCTCACTTTGCCGCGATCCGGCGTTATTCGCCAAGGGCAAGGACGTTTCTGTGCGTATTGACCGCAAGCCCTACGGGCGCCACCTTCCCCACCACTGGAGAACCGATCGCACCCCCATGTACACAGCCCTCACCCACGATATCCAAGTCACCGTCACGCCGCGCTACGTGCCCGAGGAATCCGATCCGGATCGGTCGCGCTACATGTTTGCCTACACGGTGGAGATCGCCAATTTGGGACCAGCCCCCGTCCAGCTGCGCTCGCGCTATTGGAAGATCACCGATGGTCAGGGCCGGATCCAAGAGGTGGGGGCCCCGGCGTGGTGGGCGAGGAGCCATTGATCGAGCCGGGCCATGCATTTGAATACACGTCGGGCTGTCCGCTGCCGACGCCGTCCGGCTTCATGGTCGGCAGCTACCACATGCAGGATATCAACGGCCGCTGGTTCACCATTGATATCCCCGCCTTTGCACTCGATACGCCCGATGAAAACCGCCGGCTGAACTGACCGGGCCGGTGCCACGGTTCAGGATTTTGCAGGCGGATCGATTGGTGTGTCGGCATATTTGCCGCCATGGCCCGCGATCTTGTCCATGAGCGCGAGGAAGACGCCCGAGGCAACAAACACCACGTGGATGATCGTCGCCCAGAAAATATCGCGATCGGAGTATTTGGCGATATCCATGAAGATCTTCAACAGATGGATGCCCGAAATCGCCACGATGGAGGCGATCAATTTGAGTTTCAGACCGCCAAAGTCGACCTTGCCGTGCCAGTCCTGCTTATCCTTGTGATCGTCAATTTCGATCTTGGAGACAAAGTTTTCGTAGCCTGACAATGTGACGATCAACAGCAAGTTGGCCGCCAAGGACAGGTCAATGAGCGCTAGCACGCCCAAGACCACGTCTGATTCCTTCGCCTCGGTGACATGGGACAAGAGGTGAAACAGCTCCTGACCGAACTTCACCATCAGGGCGACGATGGCGAAGACGAGACCGACATAAAACGGCGCCATCAGCCAGCGACTGGCGAACAGACCCTTCTCTAACGTCCGCTCAATTACATTACGGGCCATGTCGGCGGTCCTTGTTCGCGTCAGGGCGCGTCGCTCCGGTTCAACACTCGCACCCGCGCGGCTTTCGGTCGAGGGCGGGCGGCGCGAAACCGAAGTCAGCGCTTGGTTTGATGTTTTACGGCGCCGGTCGTCATCTGGCTCAATCGTCCATGGCTTGCGGCAAGGGGAGGTCAGGTGCCAAAGTTTCGCGCGCGGGTGCGTGCCTCAGTGGCCCGCGTCGCCCGCCAACGCAAGATCGCAAAGCCACCAATCCACGGTCTCGCCGACGTTTAAGTCGAGATCACTGGAGCGAACGCCACTTCAAGGGGGGAGGGGGAGCCATGCCCACAGGCGCGAACCGCGACCGGCAGACCATCAGCCACGACCAAGGTTCGTCCCGGCTCCGGATCGGTCGGTGGACTGCCCTTTTGGGCGCCCTTCTGCTTGCGACCGGGGCCGGCCTCTCTGCCGCTCGGGCGACGACGCCGTGCTATGCCGATGTCCGCCCCACCCGCGATGGCTTCGTGGCCCTGCGCGCGGACCCCAACACCCGCAGCGCGCTGATCGCGAAGATCCCAACGGGCGAGACCGTGCGGCTCCTAGAACGCGACGGCGGCGCTCAAGGTGATGACTTGCTGCGCGACCGCACCCGTCGCTGGATCAAGGTCGAGTGGAATTCCATGACCGGCTGGGTCTTTTCCCGCCTGCTCGATGAGCCGCTGTGTGGATGAATTCACGATGATGGCATGCTTCAGGATAAAGTATCTTTCTTAAACATCAAGTCATTTTAATATTTTGAATATTTCATTTTGTACATGCTATTTGTTATCCGATCTAAGAGCCAGAAGTAAAATATACTACCTGTTTTTGCTCTGATGTTTTGAGTGTTTTGTCTGCGGAGCGGTGGGTTTGGTAGTTTATATAGGATTGTTTAGCGCGAAAATTTGATTTAAGGTTGCATTCAATTC
>CALSBD010000094.1:0-8987 GCA_943373055.1 Rhizobium sp. Q54 | reverse complement strand
GGAGTACACCTACGACACCTTCATGATGCAGCAGCAGCGCAAGCGCGCTCTGTGATGTCGTGACGGGGGTTCGCTGCGGTGGGCCCATAAGGACAACGACCCCGGCCGACCTCGTCGGCTGGGGTTTTTTAATTGTCGAAACCATCTCCGACCATATGTTACTTGCACACATTCAAAATATGCGTATTGAACTACCTGGATATGCTCATTGATTTCAAATCAATCTAAAATTAACACCGCAACTTCTTAACGCATGCCGTTGCGTACTTGAAATTTACGTAACGGTCGGCTCCGTAGTTCTTGACACTTTTGTCGCACCCCCTTGACGAAACGTTGTTTTTCGCTCAAAGCATTCAAGAGTGAATATGATTTACATTTAATGCGAAAGAACCGGGCCGCGCGCGCATGTCCCTCAAAACCTTAGCATCGAAGCTTGGGTTAAGTATCTCAACGATATCGCGTGCGTTGGCTGATCACCCCGATGTCTCCATTGAAACAAAAGTCCGCGTCCGCGAGATGGCGGACAGCATCAACTATGTCCCTAACGCCTTAGCTCGCCGCCTGCAAAAGGGGCGATGCGATGCGATTGCACTGGTGTTGCCGGGTGGGCCTGAGCAATTCGATGATCCATTCTTTCTCGAGTTGATCAGCGGTGTGGGATCGCGGTTGGCGGAGCGTGGGCTCGACCTCGTATTGCGGTCGGCCGCGCCAGGACCGGCTGAGTTAAACACCTACCGGGACTTGGTTGACGGCAAACGATGCGACGGCGTCATCGTGCCACGCAAGCGTCTACAGGACCCCCGGATTGGCTATCTATCGCATCGGGGCATGCCATTCGTGGCCTTCTCGCCGCCAACAGCCGGCGAGACGTATCCTTATCTGTCTGTCGAAAATCACGTCGGCGGATCCGTGCCCGCGCGACATCTGGTCGATCTTGGCCATCGCAAGATTGTTCTGTTGCACCTCAAGGATCCGTTCTTGGCTTCGTCGGCCCGCATCGAGGGCTTTCGACGCGTGATGGAAGAGGCCGGCCTTGCCTCTATGGTGATGTCGCGGGCCATTCACGAGGACGATGGCTATCAAGCCGTACGCGAACTGTTGAGCGAGCCGGATCCGCCAACGGGGATCTTGTGCGCCACCGATCGCATGGCCATTGGCGCGCTCAGGGCGGTCGCCCGATCGGGTTTTCGCTGTCCGGAAGATATCTCCGTGATCGGATATGGCAACCAGAGCTTCGCGGCCTATACCAACCCGCCACTGACGACAGTCCATTATCCCACTTACTCGATGGGGCGGCGCGCTGTTGATCTGGTGTGTCGGGCTATTGACGGCGAGGACGTGCTTCACTTGAGCGAAACGTGGACGCTGGAGCTCGTCGTGCGCGGGTCCACCGGTCCGGCGCCCCGCTGACCTGCAGCCCTTGAGCACCTGCCGTGCCGTCTGAGGGTCCCCGGCGGGTGTCGCGCGTGCTATAGGCGAGCCGCGCATTCGCTCACCCCGCTTTGGTCAAGGTTGTCCCATGCAGATTTCGTCCAACACCCCAGCGATTGTCACCGGTGGCGCCTCTGGCCTTGGCGAAGCGACCGCTCGTCACCTGGCGGCCCAAGGGGCGAAGGTGACGCTGTTTGATCTCAACGCCGAACGGGGCGAGGCGGTGGCCGCCGACATTGGCGGCGTGTTTGCCACCGTTGACGTGTCCAACCCGGCCAGCGTGGCCGATGGCCTGCTCAAAGCACGCGCCGCCCACGGGCAGGAGCGCATCTGCATCAACTGCGCGGGCATCGTGGTGGGCCGGACGACGGTGTCCAAGAACAAAGAGACCGGGGTGATGCAGCCCCATGACGCGGCCGCATTCGCCCGCGTCATCAACATCAATCTGATCGGCACCTTCAACGTCGCGTCGCAGTCGGCGGCCGGGATGGCAGCTGCCGCACCGGTCAATGACGATGGCGAGCGCGGCGTGATTGTCATGACGTCGTCGGTCGCTGCCCAAGACGGCCAGATTGGCCAAGCGGCCTATGCGGCGTCCAAGGCGGGCGTGGCGGGCCTTGCCTTGCCGATGGCGCGTGATCTTGCCCGCTCCGGCATCCGCGTGATGGCAATTATGCCGGGCCTGTTTCACACGCCGATGTTCGACACCTTGACCGATGAGGTGCGCGCGGCGTTAGCAGCGTCTGTCCCCTTCCCCACGCGTCTGGGCCAAGGCAGCGAATTCGCCCGCATGGCCGCCCACATTGTCGAAAACGCCATGCTCAACGGCTCCGCCATCCGCCTCGACGGCGCGATCCGTTTGGCAGCGAAGTGAGAGGTCTGCGCTGGGGTCAGGAATCGACTTGGCGTTAGGGTCGCAAATTATTTGAGAGGTAGCCCCCCTCTCCCCCCTGTCCCTCCCCCGCCACGGGGGAGAGGACTCTCCAAGAATTGTCGAGACAATTGAAAGATTTGCGCCCTCTTTCACCCTCATTCAGGCGTCCGATCCCCCTCGCGGGGGAAGGACAGGGAGAGGGGGACCACCAATGGGGGAAGCGTTCTGACTTGGGGGCCAACTCGCGGAAAGCTCTCCCTCAACGCCCCCAGAGCCACGCGGCGCCGCGGACGCCGGAACTGTCGCCGTGGATGGCCTTGAGGATGGGGGTGGTCATGGTGTCCGTGAGGGCCGTGGCGGCCAGGAGGGGTGGAACGGCGGTATAGATTTCGTCCACGTTCGACATGCCGCCGCCTAAGACGAAGGCGTCGGGGTCGATGATCTCGGCAACCATCGACAGCGCGCGCGCGAGGCGGTCGCAATAGCGGTCAAACGAGGCCTTCGCGTCGATATGGCCGGCGCGCATGCGGGCGATGATGTCCTTGGCGGAGATCTCCTCGCCGGTGGCGTCGACATAGTCAGCGCGGAAGCCGGTGCCAGAGATGAACACCTCCAGGCAGCCATGCCGGCCACACCAGCAGCGCCGACCGGGATACTCATCCGCCGTCATGCGCGGCAAGGAGATGTGGCCGACCTCGCCGGCAATGCCGTTGTGGCCTGTCACCACCGCCCCATCGATGGCAACACCCGCGCCACAGCCCGTGCCGATGATCACACCCACCACGATGTGCTTGCCCGCGGCAGCGCCATCGACGGCCTCCGACACGGCGAAGCAATTGGCATCGTTTTCGATCTTGACCGGGCGACCCAAGATGCGGGCGAAATCGACCCCCAGCGGCTGGCCATTCAGCCAGGTCATGTTGCCGTTGCGCGCGAGCCCGGTGAGGGGCGACAGCGAGCCGGGAATGCCGATCCCCACGGTGCCCGTGCCGCCCGCGTCGCGCTCCAAATCGCGCACGAGACCGACGGCGGCCTCAACGCAAGCGAGATAGTTGTCATGGATGGTCGCGATGCGACGGCGCGCCAGCTCTCGACCCGTTCGGTCAAGGGCAATCCCCTCGATCTTGGTGCCGCCCCAATCGACGCCGATTCGAAGCTCCTCGCCGGCCACCGACCCCTCCCCGCTTGCCACTTGTTATCATTGACTACGTTGGCTCAATAGCCTGATTGAAACGTTCCAATCAAGCCCTATCACCCAGGTGTCGTTGATCTGGGTGCCGCCCACTGATAGCGGATCGCAGGCCTCGTGACGAGGGTGCTCGAAAGGAGCGACTGCGATCAAGGCGACGTCTCGCCGATGTAGAAAAAGGTGCCATCGAGCGACCCATTGTTCCCACAAATCCCGGCCTGTTCGACGCCGGTGGCCGTGATCGTGATGTTACCGTCGCCATAGCGACCGGTGAGGCGCAAACCGTCCTCGGAGCTGCCGGACAGCCGGCCATCGGCGCGGCGTACGGTCACGGTGGCCTCGCAAATCCAGCGCCCGCCCGGACCGGCGGTTTGCACGGTCACCTCGAACTTGTTGCCCGACGGCGTGATGCTCAAAAGGCCCATCGCGTTTTCGTAGTAGCCTTCCGCCGCATCCGAGTTGTCGCGATTGTCGATGACGCGTTGCAGGAAGTCGCGCCGGTTCTGCAGGGCGACCTCAAGTTCTTCGGTATCGCGCGAGGCCTGGAACGCACTGTCGCGATAGCCGAGGAAGAGCCGCTGATCGTCACGCATCCGTTGCCGGGCCGCACCCTCGAGGATGTCGGCAATCTCGCCATAGACGCGGGCGATTTCCCGGTCGAGGCGTGCGAGCTTCGCGTTGCGGCAAATGGCCTGTTCAGCGCCTGCGCGCGCGGTGGCGCAATCAAACGACGGCTTGGCGTTCTGGGCCCCGGCGGGCAGCGTTGAAACGGCTAACAGCACGGCACAGGCCGTGAGACATCCAATGCGATTCATGAGAGAGCGGCCTCCTGACACAGGCGAACGGCATGCTCGGTGAGGGCGCCGTCGGCGTCGGCGAGCGATGCGATGATGGAGAAGTGATGATCGTCCGGCAGCACCACCATGGACGTCGTCACGTCCGGCCGCCACCCATCGACGATCGCTTGGGATTGCCGGAGGTATTCCTCCGATTCAAGCCCACCGACGGCGGCAACCAACCGACACCCAGTCGGAGCCGGCGCAAACAGCGGTGACAGATGGCGCGCGGTGTCGCGATCAAGGCCAAGCTTGGCGTTGACGGTGGTCTCAACCAGCGGATCAAGATCAAACAGTCCCGAAATCGCCAATCCGGCGGTGGTCGCCCGCGCGGCGCCGAGCGCAGCCCAGTCGGTGGCCAGCGTCGTCGCGGTCAAATGGCCGCCGGCGGAGTGGCCGTAGACCATCACCGAACGGCCGGCGTGGCGGGCAATGGCCAAGGTTGCAGCGCGGGCTTGGTCGACAATGGTCGCAAGCGGCACGTGGGGTGCCAGATCATAGGTGGCGATCGCCACGTCGATGCCGCGCGCATTGAGGCCACGCGCCATGTGGCTGAAGGCACCACCCTCAAAGGCCTGCCAATAGCCACCGTGAAAAAACACAGCAGCACATAGCCCCGGCACCGGCGTGGGCGCGGGAAACCAATCGAACCGCTCACGCGGCCGTTCGCCATAGGCCAAGCCCAGCGTCGCGTCCGGTCGGGCGGCGCGATAGGCGGCGGCATCGCGCGACCAGCCGGCAATGACGGCGGGATGCTCGGGCACGCGGGCGCGGTTGTTGTATTGGGCTTCGTAGTCCATGGCGGCCTCCCCGCTCCACGCATAGCCAATTGCCGCGGGCTGGCAAGGGCCCACGCGCAATGCCGTGCACAGCCACGGCAGGCGCATTGTGCGTGAAGCGCACACACCCCACATGTACTGAGCAGACATCAAAGGCTGAGGGACCAGCAGGCCCCGGATCAGGAGGCAGCCATGGGACCCCTTCGCATGGGCGCCTTTTATGGCGCAATCGGCTTTGCCATCGGGTTTGTGTTCGGCACCTTACGGGAGCTTTTGTTGATCCCGTGGTGGGGTGAAAACACGGGTCGACTGTTGGAGTTTCCCTTGGTCGTCGCGTGCGTGGTCATCGCGGCGCGCTGGCTCTACAGCGAGCCGGGCACTGGAACGTGGCGCGCCCGGCTTCTTTCAGGGGTGATCGGGGTGGGGGTCCTGGTGGCCCTGGAGAGCGCGTTGGCGCTTGGCGCTCTGCGCATGCCGCTTGAAGCCTATTTGCGCGGATATGATATCACTCAAGGCGCGCTGTTCCCGCTTGGGCTCTTGATCATGGCGCTTGCGCCTGTCTTGACCGTGCGGTCGCGGGCGAACTTGGCCTGAACCGAGCGCCGTGGTGTTATGGCGCTCGACTCAAAAACACAGTGCCGCCGGGTCGTTCTGGCCGGCGTCCAGTCTTTCGGGGGGAAGAACCATGATCCGCCGCGTCCTCGTCGCGCTGCACGGCTCGGAATCGGGCCACGCCGCCATTGATCGGGCTGTTGACTTGGCAGCCACGAACAACGCCGAAGTCACCGGCGTCGGAGTCGTCGACCTTCCCTATATCCAGCGGGGCGAACCGGTGCCGGTCGGTGGCATGGCCTTCAAGGCCGCCTCCCAAGAGCGCCTCATTCAAGAAGCGCGCGACGCCATCGACAGCCTGGGTCAAGAGCTGACCATCAAGGCGGCCAATGCGGACCTCACGGCTCGGATCGCTGAACTTGAAGGCGATCCGGTGGATGTGATGAGCGGCCTGTTGCAGACCCATGATCTGGTGGTGGTGGGCCGACATGGCTCATTCCATGAGGTCGATGATCGCAACTCCACGCTGGTGATGGGGCTCCTCAAGCATGGCCCGCGCCCGGTGTGGCTGGTGCCGGAAACGTCCCATCAACACGGGCCGATCGTGATCGCCTATGACGGCTCGACGCCGAGCGCGCGGGCGCTTCAAATGTTCACTCTGATGGGGCTCGCCGCCGACCAGCCGGTGATTGTTTTGTCGGTCGCCAGCACCTTGACCGACGCGAGCAAGACGGCGGGGCGCGGCGTGGAGTTCCTCGCCTCCCACGGGATTGTCGCCGAAGCGATGGCGATGGCGGGCAGCGATCCCACAGCCGCGATCCTTGACGCCATCGCCGCGCGCGGCCCCAGCCTGTTGGTGATGGGGGCGTATGGCCACACGGGCGTCAAGCAATGGTTCTTCGGCTCGACCACCTCGAAGCTGATTGATGGCTGCGCGGTGCCGGTGTTTATCCATCACTGAGGAAGGAGCCCTCGGGCATGTCGGTTGATACGCGCCCGCTGAAGGGCCTTCGCGTGTTGGAATTGGCGCGGATCCTGGCAGGTCCCTGGGCTGGCCAGACCTTGGCGGATCTGGGCGCGGACGTCATCAAGGTGGAGCGGCCTGGCGCGGGCGACGACACGCGCGGCTGGGGGCCGCCCTTCATCGAGACCCGCGAGGGGCGCGCGGCGGCGTATTTTCATTCATGCAACCGCGGCAAGCGATCGGTCGCCATCGACTTTGAAAGCGAGGCGGGGCGGGACTTGGTGCGTCAGCTGGCGCTTTCCAGCGACGTGGTGATTGAAAACTTCAAGGTCGGCGGCTTGGCCAAATACGGCCTGGATGCTGCGCGGCTGCGGGCGGAAAACCCCAGGCTTATCTATTGCTCCATCACCGGCTTTGGACAGACCGGGCCTTACGCGCACCGCGCCGGCTACGACTTCATGATCCAAGGCATGGGCGGGCAAATGGACATCACCGGCGAGCCCGATGGTCCCCCGCTGAAAGTGGGCGTGGCGACGGTGGATATTCAAACCGGGCTTTACGCCGTGGTGGCGATCCAGGCGGCACTGATCCGGCGCTCGATCACCGGCGAGGGCGCCACGCTTGATCTGGCTCTCCTCGACACCCAGGTGGCCGTGCTGGCGAACCAGGCGATGAACTATCTCGCCTCGGGCCGGGCGCCCAAGCGGCTTGGCAACCAGCATCCCAACATCGTGCCCTATCGCACCTATCCCACCAGCGACGGCTTTCTCATCATTGCCACCGGCAATGACCGTCAGTGGCAGGAGGTATGCCGCATTCTCGATCTCGACGCGCTGGCGAACGACCCACGGTTTGCCACTAACGCCGTTCGGGTGCGCAATCGCGCCGAGCTGGAGCCGCTGTTGGAAGCGCGCACGCGCACCTTTACGCGCGACGGCCTATTGGCCGCACTTGAAGCCGCCAGTGTGCCGGCAGGGCCGATCAACACCATTGAGGATGTCTTCGCCGACACGCACGTGGTCGCCCGCGGACTTGCCACCACGGTGCCGGCGGCGCCGTCCGGTGACCCAATTCCGACCGTGCGTGGGCCGATCATGATGGACGGCGCACCCGTTTTATCGCCCACCTCCGCGCCGGTCCTGGGCCAGGATACCGATGCGGTATTGCGCGGCTTGGGGCTTGATGACGAGGCGATCGCGCAGCTGCGCACCCGTGGCGTCATCGGCTGACGACAGGCGGCAAATCACGGCGAATTCGCGCAGCGTTTAGGGCTGTGCCCCAGGGCCGCCACATTGGGAAAAGCGGTCGATTTACCCAAAATTCACCCTGGACAAGGCGATTCGCGTCGATTCAAATGAGGTGATTCGGGCGCGTGATTTTGCCCTGATTTGTCGGGCTGCGTGGACCACGTTCACACAAAATGGGGCTGTTGATGACGCGGGCAGGGCATGCCGTCGCGGCCGAACGGATTCGGCCGTCTCACAAAGCCATTTTGCCATCCGATCAAGCGGTGGCAGGCCACATCAAACATCTTGCCGCACCGGCCTATCAACGCCTTCTAGGCGCTGAGCAACTTCTCAGGCGATCGATCCCGATTCTGGTGGTTCTCTTCGTTGTGATCCTGGCGCTCGCGCGGGCCGTCACGTTGGTGGCGGAGCATGCACGGCTGGATAAGTCCTCGCAGGACTATCTGACCATGATCGCCGATACGATGGAGGCGAAGATCCGCCAGCGCATGCTCGCCGGCGGCACCGCCGCGGCGGACCATCAGGGCGCGCTCAACGATCTCCTAAGCTCAAGCCGGCCCAACCTCGACAATCACAACGGCCGCATCGTCCTGTTGACCAACGAGGCCGGCCAAGTGGTCGCGAGCTTGCCGGTCATGAAGGCTTGGGAGAAGAAGCCACTGACGGAGACGCTGGGTCTTTATCAACCGCTCACGGCGCTGGGCGCGCGGGCCGGCGTGCAGCTTCTCACCTTGGCGGATGGCACCGAGGCCTATGCCACCACCCGTTTCCTGGATGCACCGCTTGGCTCGGTGACAGTGCTGCATCCCACCAAGGACGTGTTCGCCGAGTGGCGCGAGGCCATGTCGGTCTCCGTCACGCTGTTTGTCGGAACGAGCGCAATCCTGTTGGTGCTGTCGTTTGCCTTCTATGCCCAGGCGGCGCGGGCGCAATCGGCGGACCGGCTGTATGCCGACAGCTTCCAGCGGCACACCACCGCGCTCAAGCGCGGCCGCTGCGGCCTGTGGGATTGGGACCTCAGCCGCGGGCGGCTCTACTGGTCGGCGTCGATGGCCGACATCCTGGGGCTCCAGAAGCAGGACGACGTGATCAGCTTCGCGATGCTCAGCGGTCTG
>CALSBD010000093.1:0-8996 GCA_943373055.1 Rhizobium sp. Q54 | reverse complement strand
TGCAAATTGGCCCACACGGTGACCAGCGGAACAAGCCAGAGGCTGGGCGCGCGCGCCTCCTCTGCGGCACGGGTGAGGAGCAAACCGGCCGCGACCATCGGCACGAAGGCGAAGGCGTGAGGTCGGGCCAGCATATGGCCCGCCGTCAGCGCGAACACCACCGCAGCCAAGATCACGGTAGGGCCTACCCCCATGCGACTTGCCGCGGCAGCCAAAAGACCGAAAGCGCCGGCGATTGCGGCGGCTGCAACCATAGCGACCGCGGTCGGACCGCCCAACGCGTCGGCCGCGGCCAGAATGACCTGCGAGAGCCATTCCTTGGCGATCCAGGGCGTGCCCGTGACCGTGTGTGACCATTCATCGGTGACCGGGAACCGCCCCTCGGTCCGAATCATCCGACCCACATGAATGTGCCAAAAGGAATCGGGATCATTGAGCAAAGCCCCGCCCAAGCCACTCAGCAGGGCAAACACCGCCAAAAAGACCGCTAGACCAAACCCGGGCACAGGTTGAAGTGGTGAGATGGGCGGGGAATACGCCAACTGCCGGGCTTCCCAGGCCAAAACGGGGGAGTTATTCAAGGTGTCCATAGCTTCACGCTCCTCAATGAGGGTTCATGAAGCCGCGACGCGTGCCGTGGGTTGCACGTCCCTCACGGGTGTTGTCGAAAAACATTTCTAAGAGTTGCCAAATACAATCCAGGATTCAATTTTTTTGGGTTTAGAATCAGTTTTCGCGATTTTTGCCATCTCTAGCTGTTGCACTTGCAACCTTTTTCTCGACGGCGTTCGCATGAAGCAACCGTCTGACATCGCGGGACAGGCTGGCGACCTCTTGTGCTTCCCCAGCGTTAAGGGGATAGTTGGGTCCGCGAACGAGGGCTTGGGCATGTTGGACGAACGTCAAGATGCGGACACGACCACCAATCTGCCCGCGGTCGACTATCATATGGGCAAAGCCATCAATCGAGCGATCATCATCTGTCTATTGGTTGCGCCGGTTGCGGGTTTTTTCTTTTTGCAGGCAAAGACAAACGAGCACAAATTAGCCTTGGGACTGATCACCATTGGCGCCCTGGCATTCGCTATTCTCTTATTCGTCAAACAATCCAAGCCGATGCAGACCGTGCTTGGACTTCGACGCGATGGCATTCACTTCACGCCGATCGGCGAGCGCGCGTTTGTGGTTCCGTGGTCGGAGGTTCAGGGGTTTGACCTCATCAATTTCTACTCGCCCAATTTTGCGAGCCGATTTCCGCGCTTCGAAACCCGCGTGGATCAGGCCGCCGTGCTTGTCTCCATGGCTTGGTTTGACGCCAACCTGAAACCAAACTCGGTCCTCAAACAGGGTCCTTTTTGGGCCGAAGCGTTTGTGCCGCGCGGCGACTGCATGCAAATCGTCTTGAGCCATCAATTCATCAACGCCACCGGTCAGGAGCTGCTCACCCAAATCGAGCCGCGCTGGCGGGCGTGGTCAGGGCGGTCGGACAATATCGCTGATCGCGTTCCAGCCACGTCGCCGCGCCAAACGCGAAAGCAAGATGGGCTGTTCAGGCTTGCCCAGTGGTGGTTCCCCCTGGCGCTCATCGGTGCCAGCGTGGCGCACTTTTGGTATGTCCCGGTTGCGTATTTCACCGAAACAGGCCCAAGACCTGCCGAGGTCCAACGTCTTCACGAAGCGATCCTAAACGGCGGTGGTCTGGTTGCACGCGTGGCAGGAGGGCCCGTGGAGGAATTTGATCGCGCGTCGATCGCGCGCCTCGAGGCACCGCAATGCGCGGCATCAACAATGGGGTTCAACATCGTCCTCTACATTGTGACCACCACATATGAGACGACTTACCTGTGCTTGCAGCCAGCACAGCTGACCGACGGCCGCTCAGCCATGGGCATTTTCCGGCTCACGCCACGATCCATGCGCGCGGAAAGCGTTCGGGTCGGACGCTTTTATCTTGATCGCACATACCCGGCCTGGGCCGACCAGTTGCTCTGCGCGCGCGGACACTGTGCGGCGAAAGGATGATCGACCACCCGCATGGCGCGATTGATCTCGACGGGTGATCAGATAGTCTCCCCTCCAAGCGGGCCCTCACAATCAGGGACCGAAAACAGATGTCCGGCGCATCGACGCGGGGCACAAGAGGAGACGACTAGGATGTTGAACCGTCGCACCATGTTGACGGGCGTTGCCGCTGGCGCGCTCTTAGGCTTTGTCGCAGGAGCCGCGGGCTTTGCGTCGCCCGCCGCCGCGCAGGGCAAGATCGTCTTGAAGATGTCGACGCCCGCCTCGCCGACCGACCAGCGTTCGCTCGCCTTGGCCGAGGTGTTCGGACCGGCCGTCTCCGCCTTCGCCGAATATCAGCCGCATTATGGCGCGTCGCTGTTCAAGCAAGGCACCGAGCTTGAAGCCATCGCGCGTGGCAACCTGGAAATGTCGATCGCCTCGGCGCAGGAATTGGCGACCATTCTGCCCGAATTCTCCATCTTCACGGCCGGCTATTTGCACCGTGATGCCGAGCACCAGAAGAAGGTGTTCGCCGCTCCCTTCATGCAGCCGATGAAGGCGAAGGTGGAGGAGACGCTGGGCGTCAAGCTGTTGTCGGTGATGTACCTGGGCCGTCGCCAGCTCAACTTGCGCACGGATAAGGAAATCAAAACCCCGGCGGATCTGGCGGGCGTGAAGCTGCGCATGCCGGGCACGGATGCTTGGCAATTCCTCGGCAAGGCGCTGGGCGCCAATCCCGTGCCGATGGCGTTCACCGAAATCTACACCGGCCTGCAGACCGGTGCGATCGATGGTCAGGACAACCCGTTGCCGACCAACCGCGATTCGAAGTTCTTCGAGGTGACGAAGCAGATCGTGCTGACGAGCCACCTTGTTGACCTCAACTACATCGCCTTCTCCAAGAAGGTGTGGGACAAGTTGACGCCCGAGCAGCAAGCGACCGTGCAAAAGGCCGCCGACGATGCGGCCGAGCTTGGCCGGCAGCGCCAGCTTAAGCTCGAAGCGGAGCTGGAGCAGTTCTTCAAGGACAAGGGCCTGAAGGTCTACACCCCTGACGTGGAAGCGTTCCGCACCACGGTGCAGAAGGCCTATGCGAGCTCCGACTTCGCCAAAAACTGGCCCGCGGGCATGCTGGAACAGATCAACGCGCTGAAGTGAGGCCAGCTTCGTGCGCGCCGTGCTCGGCTTCTTGAAAGCAAGAGCGGAGAACGTGGCGGTCGCCTTGATGACCGCCATGTTCGCCACTTTCATCCTGCAGATCGGGTCGCGCTATGTGTTCAATGCGCCGCTCGGCTGGACGCTGGAGCTGTGTCTCACGCTGTGGCTGTGGGTGGTGTTTTGGGGTGCAGCGTTCTGCCTGGATGATCGAGACCACGTGAAGTTTGATTTGTTTTACGCCAGCGGCGGAGCGCGGGCGCGGCGCGTGATGGCGGCAGTATCGGCGGTGGCGATCATCGCCGGCTTCGTTGCCGCATTGCCGGCAACGGTCGACTACATCACCTTCTACAAAATCAAGAAATCGACCGTGATGCGCATCCGGCTTGATGTGGTGTTCTCCGTTTATGCCGTGTTCGCGCTCGCCGTTATTGCGCACTATGCGTGGCGGTTGTGGTTGATCGTGCGCGGTCGTCGGTTCGAGGCGCCAGCCGGCGAGGCGGACGCGACATGAGCTTGGCGTTTGTCGTTTGCCTTATTGTGTTGTTCGCGCTGGCCGCGCTTGGCACGCCGATTTCGTTTTCCATGATCCTGGCGGCGATTGTCTACATGGCCGCGTCCGGGCGCGACCTTGCTTTGCCGGCTGAGCAGATCATCCAGGGGCTTTACGACAGCTTCGTTCTCTTGGCGGTGCCGTTGTTCATCGTGGCCGCCAATATCATGAACGCGGGATCGATCTCGGAGCGATTGCTTGCGTTTTGCGTCGCCGCCGTGGGCCGGTTTCGCGGTGGGCTCGGCCACGTCAACATTGTGGCGAGCTTGATCTTTTCGGGCATGTCGGGCTCGGCGGTTGCCGATGCGGCCGGTATCGGCAAGGTCATTATCGGGATGATGACCAAGGACGGCCGCTATTCGCCCGGCTATGCCGCCGCCATTACCGCCGCTTCGGCGACGATCGGGCCGATCATCCCGCCCTCAATCCCCATGGTGATTTACGCCCTCGTCTCGGATGCCTCGATTGGCTACCTGTTCCTCGGCGGCATTGTTCCGGGCCTCCTGATGGGGGCTGTTTTGATGGCGCTGAACGCGGTGCTGGCGCGTCGGCGTGGGTTCGCGGTGGAGATCACCGTTCCGCTGTCGCAGATGCCGCGCGTCACGTTGAATGCCTTCCCTGCCCTGTTGATGCCCGTGATCCTGTTGTTTGGCATTTATGGCGGCGCGACCACGCCGACCGAGGCGGCCGCGATCGCCGCTCTTTATGCTTTGATCCTGGCAACCGTGTTCTACCGCGCCCTGTCGTTTGGCGAGTTTTATCGCGTGATGGCCGAAAGCACCCGCTCGTCGGCCTCGGTCGGGCTGGTGATCGGCGGCGCGCTGATTTTCAATTACATCGTGGCGAGTGAAAATATCCCCGCGCAGCTCGCCGCGTCATTACAGGGGCTTGAAATCTCACCGCTCGCCTTCCTGATCGCGGTCAATATTCTATTCTTGATCCTGGGCTGTATCCTAGATGCCACCACGATCATTCTTGTCATCGTTCCGCTCTTTATCCCCACTTGCCAGCAACTGGGCATCGATCTTGTACATTTCGGCGTCGTCACCGTGGTCAATTGCATGATCGGTCTGATCACACCGCCCTATGGGGTGCTGCTGTTCGTCATCAACGCCACCACCGGCATTCCGCTCAGGGATATCATTCGTGAGATCTGGCTGTTCATTAGCGTGTTGATCTTCGCGCTCGCCATCATGATTTTTGTACCCGAGACGGTGTTGTTCGTGCCGTGGCTGTTTGGATATGCCGGATGACGGCCCCTACGGGCGACGCCACCAAAACGTCACGTCCTGGTCATCATTTGTTTACGTTTACCGGTCATTCATAGTGACAGAAGCACTGGTTCGCCGGTGCGACCCGAAACGCTGGGCGTGCACGGATGCACTGTCGCCCGGCGTTTTTCGTTTCTGGGGCTGCTTGCTTGCTGAATAAGGCCAACGTCTTGGATGGCCGGCATGGGTACCAATACCAATGTCTAATCTGAATCTACGTAGGCCGCGTATTTGATTTCAGAACCGCATGTCATCGCGATTTGCGAGCGAGGCCGACATGATGCCCAAAGCTGACACGAGAACCGTCGCCTTCTTGGTCGACGATTTGCGCCGGGGTGGCGAGCCGATCCGTTTTAGCCACCTAAGCGAAGCCAATACCATGGCGGGTGTGATGGCACGGCGGGGCTCGACCGCGCGGGTGAGCGTGGTGTCGCTCGACGAGGATGGCCAAACATTTGGACCTATCATGCGTCTGGGCACCTACGGTCCCATCATGGTCGGCACGATCAGCTGACGTTTCGCGCCCGGGCTGTGAGCCCCGCGCTGCCCGCTCTCCCCCCCCCCAAGGCGCGGACCTGACCGCGACCGAGCGGCACGGCCGGATCTCATGAAAATGAGGTCCGGCCGTCGCGTTTGAGCGATACGGATGATTGAGACGGCAATGGAATGGCCGCAAAGGGCACTCAGGTGCCCGGCGGTACGCTGAGCGCGCGTTCGATGGCCGCGATCAGGCGCGGGTCATCGGGGGCGACGTGGGAGGGAAACGCGGCGATCAAGCGCCCATCGCGGGCCACCACATACTTGTGGAAGTTCCAGCGCGGCGCCTGCGCCTCGCCGAGCGCTTGGGCGGCGGCGGCGTAGAAGGGGTGCCGGTTCGCGCCGCGCACCACGGTCTTGCCGGCCATGGGGAACGAGACCCCAAACACCGATTCACAAAAGCCAGCAATGTCCGCGGCGGTGCCAGGCTCCTGGTTGCCGAAATCATTCGAGGGCACGCCGATCACCGTGAGACCACGGGCCTCGTAGCGCTCGTGCAAAGCCTGCAGGCCGGCATATTGGCCGGTAAAGCCGCAGCGCGAGGCGGTGTTCACAACGAGCATGGCGCGGCCGGCGAATTGGGCGAGCGGCAGTTCGGGCGTCTTGAGGCCCGCGAACGTGAACCGATGGAACGATGCCGCCGACTTGTTGTCGGACGTCGCGCCTGACGTCGCTGACGCCGGCGGTATCACGGCCAACACGGCCAGCGCGGCAAGCGTGCACAAGCCTTTCATGGTCGGTTTCTCCCAATCATCCCGATTGTTTAATGTACGCCGCGACTTGGGCGTTGGATGCCACCGACCTTTCCTCCGCCCCCACGATTGCTTGAGGTCGGTTGTCAGGCGCGGTGCGGGCTGAGTTGGCTGTCAGCCGGTCAGGCGGCTTTCTTGGGCGCCCCGGCCTTCGACGCGGCCGCCTTGGCTTCTTTTGCGCTGGCCGCATCGGCCGCATCAACGGCCATGAAGGTCTCGCACAGGGAGAGGAACAGGTTGCCCGGCAGCGGCGGAGCGATCAGGTAGCCCTGCGCCGCGCTCACGCCCAACTCGCGCAGTCGATCCACTTGAGCGTCAGTTTCGACACCTTCGGCAACGATGCCCATGCCGAGCTCCTGGGCGAGTTCGACGAGGACGTCAACGATGGTGGAGGATGATTTCTCCTCGCCCAACCGATCGACGAACATCTTGTCGATCTTGATGATGTCGATGCCGAGCTGTTGGATATAGGCAAGGCCGCCGTGGCCGGTGCCCGTGTCGTCGAGGGCGATGCCGCAGCCCAGTGCGCGCAGCTCTGCCATCACTTTACGCGCCCGCTCGATTGAGCGCAGCGGATAGCGCTCGGTCACCTCAAAGACGAGCTGTTCGTAGCGAATGGGCCCGTCGCCAAAAATCTCCTGCACGTCTTCCACGATCAACCGGTCGTCGAAGTGACCGGCGAATAGGTTGATCGACAGCTTCATTTCAGGATGGTCGCCATAGAATTTGCCGAGCTCGTCACGCGACTTTCGCATCAATTGGCGCGTGATTTCAAAGATATGCTCCGACGTCTCGGCGTAGGGCATGAACTGACCGGGCGACACCACCGTGCCATCGGCGCGGATCCAGCGGGCGAGCATCTCGCAACCCTCGATCTCGCCGTTTTGGATGTTAATAACGAGCTGATAAAAGGGCACGAACTCCGATCTGAGCACAGCGCGCTGGAACTCATCGTCGGCGGCGATTTCTGGTCGCCACATGGTCCACACGGCGACCATGATCATCACCACGCCGAGCCCAACACAGCCCACCGTCAAGATGAGCTGGAGTGAGTGGATCGGCTGGAAAATAACGTCAAGCGGCACGCGCACATCGATGGATATGGGAAACACGGCGGACTTGGCAGCCACGTTCATCTTGGCCGGTCCGGCGGGATCCTCAACATAAAGCGCCTGATCGCCCGAGGCGATCCAGCGGCCGCCCTCCCCGATGGTGATGCGCCAGGCGCGATAGGGCCGCAGGAATTCAGGCCCCGGATCAATCGCCAGCGCCTCGTGGTCGATGAGGGCCGCGACGCGCTGGCCGGAGATGGCCGTCCAGCCAATCATCAAGGGATAAGTCGCCGATTCCGCCGATTGTTCTTCCATTGGCCGCACGATCGCCAACGTCACCGGCGAGCCGCTGGTCTCCGCCACTGGCAAGAGCGCCCGCCGCTCCAAGGCGCCGGCGGGCACGGTGCACATGGGAAAGCCCTCCGGGTCAATGACCACCACGGCGGAGATCGCGGCGGTGCGGCCGACGAGGTCGGAGAAGGCGCTTAAATTCTCAGGGGTGCAACTGAGCGCGCCAATATCGGCCAGCCCGCGCAGCGACGAAATGGTGGTAGCGACCACACGCTCGGCCCGTGACAGGAACCGGTCGGCCATGCCGGCAAGCTCGGTTTCGGCTTGGCGATGGGCATAGGCATCAAGCGCAAGTTTTCCGGCCATGAACGGCACAACCGTCAAGACGACGGCAACGCCGACCGCCTTGATCATGGTACTCGCCGCCCGTGCCACGCCGCCAATCTCCCAACCAGCCGGACGACACCGGAGGTACACGCGACAATGGCAAAGGATGGTAAAGGCTTTCTCAAAGGCGGCGCGGCTTTCTCCGTGCGCCTCAGGGGAATCCCACAGTTGCGAGAGCCGCGCGCAACGGGCACTTTTCGGACAAGGTCGCGCGCGGCTTGACGGTCGTGAGAGGGGGGTGGTGCGTGGACGCGTTGTTTATTGGGCAGTCGTACATCGACGTCACGTTTCTCGCCGATCAGATGCCGACCGGCGATGAAAAGACGGTTGCCAATGATTATGCCGTGTCATTTGGCGGCAATGCGGTGTCAGCCGCGTTTTGTCTCTCCAAGCTCGGGGTCAAGCCCGATCTGATCTGTTCGGTCGCCGATGACTGGCTGGGGCGCATGTTCCTCGAAATGGCCGGGCGCTATCACGTGACCGTACATGGGTGGCGCACGCAGGAGAGCTCGCTCTCCTTCATCATGCCCAAGGACGGCAAGCGCGCCATCATTCGCTGCCGGGATGCCAACTACCTGCACCACTTTCCCATTCTTGATTTGGCCGGCTGCCGGGCCTTGCACGTCGATGGCCACCTGATGCCGGCGGCGCTTCATTACGCAAAGGAATGTCGCGACGCGGGGATCCTCACCTCGCTTGATGGCGGTGGCCTGCGCCCGCACTTGGACGATCTAATCGGCTTGATTGACGTGGCCGTGGTGTCGGAGCGGCTGTGCCAGCAAATGAAGCTCGATGTGCCCGGCATGCTGGTGTATTTGCGCGGCAAGGGCTGCAAGGTCGGCGCGGTCACCTTGGGTGAACGGGGCATCACCTTTTTTGAAGGCGAAAGCGAGACGCGGCACATGGCCGCGATCGCCGTGCCGCGCGCGGAGGTGCTCGACACCAACGGTGCGGGCGACATTTTCCACGGCGCCTATTTGCGCTCTTATCTGCG
>CALSBD010000092.1:0-9017 GCA_943373055.1 Rhizobium sp. Q54 | reverse complement strand
TCGAGGGTGTCGGCCTCGACGGGCGGCGCTACCAGCTGCTGATTGGGCTCGGCTTTCTCGTCATCGTGCTGTTCTCGCCCGACGGGCTGATCGGCATCTTCCAGCGGCTGCGCGAACGCTATCGCCGTGGCCGCGACGCCCGCGACAGCCAGATGGGCGCAGGCGGAGGGGCGCCATGAGCGCGGTCGTCTCTCGCGAGCGGCTGACGGCGGCGGGCTCCGCCAACGCGCTCGAACTGCGCGGGGTCTCGCGGCTGTTCGGCGCCCTGGCGGCGCTGACTGACATCACGCTCTCGGTGAAGCCCGGCGAGCGGCGGGCCGTGCTGGGTTCGAACGGGGCCGGCAAGACGACGCTGTTCAACTGCGTCACCGGCGATTTCGCGCCGAGTTCGGGCGTGATCCGCTTCTTCGGCGAGGATGTCACCGCCTTTCCGCCGCAGGAGCGCATCCGGCGGGGTCTGCGCCGGACTTACCAGATCTCGTCGCTGTTCACCGGGCTTTCGGTGCTCGACAATGTCTATCTCGCCTGCCGGGGCGTCTCGCGGAACCGCTTCTCGCTGCTGCGCCCGCGCCGGGACGACGCGCTGGTCCATGCGGCCGAGACGCTGGTCGAGGCGGTGCATCTCTCGGCCGTCAAGGACAGGCTGGTCGGCGAGCTCGCCTATGGCCAGCAGCGCCAGCTCGAAATCGCGCTCGCTTTGTCGGGCGCGCCGCGTTTCATCCTGTTCGACGAGCCGGCGGCCGGCCTGTCGCCGACCGAGCGCGCGGAACTGGTCGCCATCCTCACGGGCCTGCCGTCGCACATCGGCTTCATCATCATCGAGCACGACATGGATGTCGCGCTGCGCGTCGCGGAGAGCGTGACGATGATGCACAATGGGCGGGTCTTTAAGGAGGGCACGCCGCAAGAGATCGAGAACGATCCGGAAGTGCAGGAGCTGTATTTGGGTGACGGGAGCCACAGCCATGGCTGAGCGGGTCCGTGCCAGCGCCCTCGAAGTGAGGGGCCTCAATGTCTACTACGGCGCCAGCCATGTGCTGCAAGGCGTCGATCTCAAGCTGCCGAGCGGCGTCTTGTCCGTCGTCGGCCGCAACGGCATGGGCAAGACGACGCTGTGTAAGACGATTATGGGGCTCGTGCCGGCCGCGTCGGGCTCGATCTCACTGGGTGGCCAGTCGCTGGTGGGCCGCCAGCCGGCCGAGATCGCCCGCATGGGGGTGGGCTACGTGCCGCAAGGCCGCCGGCTATGGCGGTCGCTGACGGTCGATGAACACCTCAAGATGGTCGCGACCAAAGCCGGTGCCTGGAGCGTCGAGCGGGTCTATGCCACCTTCCCGCGCCTCGCCGAGCGTAAGTCGAATGGCGGCGCGCAGCTGTCGGGCGGCGAGCAGCAAATGCTCGCCATTTCGCGCGCGCTGTTGCAAAACCCCCGCCTCCTCGTCATGGACGAGCCGACCGAGGGCCTCGCGCCGGTGATCGTGGCGCAGGTGGAGGAGATGCTCATTCGACTGGGCGAGGAGGGCGATATCGACGTCCTCGTCATTGAGCAGAACATCGGCGTTGCCTGCGCGGTGGCCGACCAAGTCGCCATCATGGTCAATGGCCGCATCAACCGGATCGTGCCCGCGCGCGAACTGGCTGCCGACCGCGATCTGCAACAGCGTCTCCTCGGCGTCGGTCGCCATGGCCATGACGATACGCCCGAGGTGCCCGCCAGTCCCACCGCGAGCGCGAGCGCGTCTGGTGGCGCGGCGAGCCCGCCAAGCGGGCCGACCAAGATCTACAACGCCAATCCGAAACTGCCGACCCGCTGGTCGCAGCCGGTTCCCGTCGATCAGCTGGAGCGCATGGCTCGCGTCGTTACCGCCGCGCCGGTGCTGCCGGCCGGCCAAGCGGAAGTGCGTTCGTTTTCCGCGCCAGGCGAGCAGGTGGTGCTGGTGGCCGGCACACTCGACACCAAGGGCGACGAACTCAGATATATCCGCGATCAGATCCGCGCGGCGGGCTTGGCCGTGCGCATGGTCGATCTGTCCACTTCGGGCGCGCACTCAGGCGCCGAAATCCCCGCCCATCAGGTGGCGGCGTTCCATCCGCGCGGGGTCAATGGCGTCTTCACCGGTGATCGCGGCCAGTCGGTCGCCGGCATGACGGAAGCCTTTAGTCGCTGGATCGCGCGCGCGGAGGGTATCGCCGGCATCATCTCGGCGGCGGGCTCAGGCGGCACCGCGATGGTGGCGCCGGCCATGCGCGCGCTGCCGATCGGCGTGCCGAAGCTGATTGTCTCGACCGTCGCCAGTGGCCAGGTGCGCCAATATGTCGGGCCGGCGGACATCCTCATGATGCACTCCGTCGCCGACGTACAGGGGCTGAACGCGATCACCGAGGAGGTGCTCACCAACGCCGCGCAAGCCATGATCGGCATGGTGAAAGCGCGCCGCGCCGCCCATCCGCGGGTTGGCGGCAAGCCGGCGATCGGGCTCACCATGTTTGGCGTCACGACACCCGCCGTGCAGGCGATCACCGATCAGCTGAAGGCCGACTTCGACTGCCTTGTCTTCCACGCCACCGGCATTGGCGGTCAGTCGATGGAAAAGCTCGCCGAGAGCGGCAAGGTTGTCGGCCTCGTCGATCTGACCACCACGGAGGTCGCCGACCTTCTGTCGGGTGGTGTGTTCCCGGCGACGGAAGACCGCTTCGGCGCCGTGATCCGCCGCCGGCTGCCCTATGTGGGTTCGGTCGGCGCGCTCGACATGGTCAATTTCGGCGCGCCGGAGACGGTGCCGGAGAAGTATCGCGCCCGTCTGTTCTACCCGCACAATCCGCAGGTGACGCTGATGCGCACCACGGTGGCGGAGAATATCGAGATCGCCCGCTTCATCGGCGAGCGGCTCAACCGGATGGAAGGGCCGGTGCGGTTTTATTTGCCCGAGGGCGGCGTCTCCGCCCTCGACGCGCCGGGCAAGCCCTTCTTTGATCCCGCCGCGCGCCGTGCGCTTTACGACACGCTGGAACAGACGGTCCGCACCTCGGCCAATCGCCAGCTCATCCGCGTGCCCCACCACATCAACGATCCCGCCTTCGCCACGCTGATCGCGACTGCGTTCCGCGGCCTCGTCGGCGCTCGCCCCGTTCGCTCTCCCGCACGCTCTCAGGACACCCGTCGATGACCCGCGCCGACATTCTCAACAAGTTCCAATCCATGATCGCGCGTGGCGAGCCCATTATTGGCGGCGGTGCGGGAACCGGCCTGTCCGCCAAATGCGAAGAAGCCGGCGGTATCGACCTGATCGTGATTTACAACTCCGGCCGCTATCGCATGGCCGGGCGCGGCTCGCTCGCCGGTCTGATGCCCTATGGCGACGCCAATGCGATCGTCATGGAGATGGCGTCGGAGGTTTTGCCGATCGTCAAAAAGACCCCGGTGCTGGCTGGCGTGTGCGCGACCGACCCGTTCCGCCTGATGGACGTCTTCCTCGACGAGGTGAAGCGCGTCGGGTTCGCCGGTGTGCAGAACTTCCCGACCGTGGGCCTCATCGACGGCACTTTCCGGGCCAACCTGGAAGAGACCGGCATGTCCTACGCGCTTGAGGTCGACATGATCGCCAAGGCGCGCGCGAAGGACCTTTTGACGACGCCGTACGTGTTCAGTGAGGCCGACGCGCGAGCGATGGCTCAGGCCGGCGCCGATATCATCGTGTGCCATCTGGGGTTAACGACCGGCGGCTCGATTGGTGCTGAGACCGCGCTCAAGCTCGCCGACTGCCCCGCGATCGTCGACCGCTGGGCGGCGGCGGCGCTCGCGGTGAAACCCGATGCGATCATCCTCGTGCACGGCGGCCCGGTCGCCATGCCCGATGACGCGGACTTCATCATGAAAAACACCACAACATGCCACGGCTTCTACGGCGCCTCCTCCATGGAGCGGCTGCCGGCGGAGATCGCGCTCACCGAGCAAACCCGCGCGTTCAAGCGCATCTCGGGCCGTTGAGGCGGAGGGGGAGACGACATGACCGGACAGCTCATCGGACAAATGGTCCTGTGGCTCATCGTGGCGGTGGTCGCCATCTTCATCCTGTACTGGGTGATGCACTGGCTCTACCGGCGCTCGACCAAGGAGGTGGCGTTCGTCCGCACCGGCTTCCTGGGCGAGAAGGTGGTGATCGATGGCGGCGCCTTCGTGTGGCCGATCATCCACGACATCACCCCCGTCAACATGAACGTGCTCCCCTTGCGGGTGTCGCGCGTGAAGCAAGACGCGCTGATCACCAAGGACCGCATGCGTGTCGACGTGGAGGCGGAGTTCTATGTCCGCGTTCGCCCCGATCGCAAGGCCGTCTCGATGGCCGCGTCGACGCTGGGCAAGCGCACGCTGGAGCCTGAGCAACTGCACGCGCTGCTGTCGGGCAAGTTTGAAAGCGCGATGCGCGCGGTCGCCGCCGAGATGGATATGGGCGGCATGCATGAGCAACGCGGCATCTATGTCGCCCGCGTGCGCGAGGCCGCCCAGGAAGACCTGGAGAAGAACGGCCTGGAGCTAGAATCGGTCGCCATCCTCGATATCGACCAGACCGCGCTTGAGTTCTTCAATCCGTCGAACCGCTTCGACGCGGAAGGCTTGACCGCGCTCATCCGCGACATCGAAGAGCGTCGCAAGCTGAGGAACGACATCGAACAGGAGACGATGATCCAAATCCGGGCGCGCAACCTGCAGGCCGAGAAGCAAACGCTCGATATCGAGCGCGAGAGCGAGGCGGCCCGCCTGGAGCAAGAGCGCGAGGTGGAGTTCCGCCGCGCCCAACAGCGTGCCGAGCTCGCCCGCGAACGCGCCACCCGCGACACCGAGGCCGAGGAGGCGCAAATCTCCGCCCGCGAAGCGATCGAGCGCGCCCGCATCCAAAATGAGCGGGCCGTGGCCGAGGCGCGCATCGCCTCGGAGCGAGATATTCGCGCCCGCGAGATCGCCCGCCAAAAGGCGGTTGAGTCCGACGAGATCGCCGCCCGCGAAGAGATCGAGAAGGCGCGTATCCTGCAGGAGCGCGCGGTCCGCGAGGCCAAGATCGCCAATGATCAAGAGGTGCAGTCGCGGGAAATCGCCCGTCAGCGCCTGCTCCAAGAACAGGAGATCGCGGCCCGCGAAGCGACCGAGCGCGCCCGCATCGCCCAGGAGCGCGCCGTCGAGGAAGCGCGCATCGAGAAGGACCGCGAGACCCAAGGGCTGGAGATCGAGCGCCAGCGCACCGTTGAGCAGGCCGAGATCGCCGCGCGCGAGGAGACCGAAAAGCGGCGCATGGCGCAGACGCTGCTCCTCACCCAGACCCGCATCCGCGGCGAGGAGACGATCCGCAAGCAAGAGATCGAAAAGCAGAAGGGCCTGGAAGCGCTGGAGATCGCCGCCCGCGAGGAGACCGAACGGCTCCGGATCACCCAGAACGCCGAGGTCAACGAAGCCCGCATCGCCGAGGATCGCCGCATCCGCGAACTGGAGATCGCCCGCCAGCAGGCCGTGGAAGCTGCCGAGATCGCGGCCGAGGAGGCGATCGAGGCCGCCCGCATCGCCCGCGAGAAGAAGATCGCCGCCGACCGCATCGCCGCCGATGGCGCGACCCGCGAGCAGGAAATCGCCCGCAACCAGGCGCTCGATGAGGCGCGCGTGGCTGCCGACGAGGCGGTGGAAGCCGCCCGCATCGCGCAGCGCCGCAAGCTGGAGGCCGAGCGCATCGCCGCCCAGGAAGCGACCCAGACCCGCGAGATCGCCGCCAAAGAGAAGCTCGATGCCGAGCGCATCGCTGCGGACGAAAAGACCCGCACCCGCGAGATCGCCCGCGAGAAGGACCTGGAGGCGGCCGAGATCGCCCGCCGCGAGGCCGTCGAGCGTGCCCGCATCGCCGCCGAGCTGAAGCTTGAGGAAGACCGCATCGCGAGCCAAAAGACCCGCGAAGTGATCAACATCGACCTGAAGCGCGCCGTCGAGGAGGCCGAGCAAAGCCGCGTCGTGTCGCTCGCCGACAAGCGCGCCCAGGCCGCTGCCGCCGATGCCACCGTGCGCCAAGCCGAGATCGCCGCCAAGCGCGAGGTCGAAACTGCCGACGTGGAGCGCGAGCGCGCGGTGGAAGCCGCCAAGCTGGAGCGCCGTCGGTCGCTTGAGCAACTGGAGATCGCCCGCGTGCAGGCCCTGCGCGAGGCCGAGATCGAGAGCCGCGAGGATGTCGAGCGCGCCCGCATCGCCTCCGAACGCCAGCTCGACGAGATCCGCATCGGCCACGAGACCGAGCGCCGCCGCCTGGAGGTGGAGCGCGAGAAGGCGGTCGAGACCGTCCAGCTCGACAAGGCGATCGCCATCTATCGCAAGTCCTTGGAGGAAAGTGCTGCGCGCGCCGAAGCCGAGGTCGCCAAGGCCCGCGCCACGGAAGCCGAGGAGAAGGTCAAGACCGTACGCGAGACCGAGGTTGCCCAGCGCAAGAAGTCGATCGACGTGTTGTTGGCCGAAAAGGCCGCCGCCGAGACGCGGCTGGCAGCAGACGCCGAGCGCGTGCGCAAGGCCGTCGAGGCGGAAGCGCAAAAGCTCCTTTACGAGGCGGAAAACGTACTCACCGATCCGGCCCGCTCGTCTTTGTTCCGGCGCAAGCTTCTGGAGCATGTCGAGGGCATCGTGGCCGCGTCGGTCAAGCCGCTGGAGAAGATACAGGACATCCGCATCATGCAGCTCGACGGCGTATCGGGCGGCGGTGGCGGCCAACGCGAGGGCTCACCGACCGACGAGGTGATCAACTCGGCCTTGCGCTATCGCGTACAGGCGCCGCTGATCGACAGCCTGTTGTCGGACATCGGCATTGAAGGGGGCGCGCTCACCAGGCAAGGCGGCCTGATCCGCGAGGCCTCCGACATGCAGCGCGTCGCCGCCGACGCCAAGAAGGCGCAAGCCGCCAAGGCCGACAAGAAGCCCGACGGGGAGACCAAGTGATGCCGCGGGTCTATATCTCTTCGGTCATCAACGCGCCGGCGTCTCGGGTGTGGGAGCGCATCCGCGACTTCAACGCCCTGCCGCGCTGGGTGCCGGCGGTGCGCGAAAGCCGCATCGAGAACGGTGAACCGTCCGACAAGATCGGCTGCGTGCGGGCGTTCCGCCTGCAAAACGGCGACCCGCTGCGCGAGAAGCTGTTGGGCCTGTCCGACTTTGACTACTTCTGCACCTATTCCATCCTCGAAAGCCCGATGCCGCTGACCGACTACATCGCCACCGTGCGGCTGACGCCGGTGACCGATGGTGACCGGACCTTTGCGGAGTGGACGGCGGAGTTCGAATGCGCGCCCGAGGTAGCCGAGGAGCTGGTCACCAATATCGGACAGAACGTGTTCCAGGCCGCGTTCGACGCCCTCAAGCGCCAGATGACGAGCTGATCCCATGGTCAAGGTGGTCAAGAGCACCATCCTGGAGGCGCCGGTCGAGGCGGTGTGGGAGATCGTGCGCGATTTCAACGGCCACGACCGCTGGCACCCGATTGTCGCCGACAGCGTGATCGAGCGCGGCCAGCCGGTCGATAAGATCGGCTGCGTGCGCCGCTTCCACTTGAAGGACGGCGCGCTGTTGCGCGAGACCTTGCTCGCGCTGTCCGACGCCGACATGGCTTACAGCTATTGCCTCAACGACACGCCGGTGCCGCTCTTGAACTACGTCGCCCATGTCCGGCTCGCGCCGGTCACCGACGGCGACTGGACGTTTTGGCATTGGGAAAGCCGGTTCGACACCCCGCCCGGGCGCGAGGCGGAGTTGAAGGCGATGGTCGCCGAGAACGTCTACCAGGCCGGTTTTGATGCGATCCGCCGCCATATGGGGCTTTCACAATGACGACGGTCGAGACCTTCGCCACCCTCACCGAGGCCGCGCGAGCGCTGCACGGGGCCGCCTATTTCGGTGGTGGCACGATCCTCATGCGCGAGCTCAACGCGGGCACGGCGCCTGCCCGCCTCGTGCGCACCACCGATCCGGCGCTGCGCCAGATCCGCTCACAAGGCGACGCGGTGTCGATCGGCGCGGGCGTGACGATGGCGATGATCCTGGCGCGCTCCGATCTCGCGTTCCTGCATCCGGTCGCACGCGCGGTCGGTGGTCCGCAAATTCGCAACATGGCGACAGTTGGCGGCAATCTCTATGCCCCGCACCCCTATGGCGATTTCACCGTCGCGCTGATCGCGCTTGGCGCGCGGGCGATTCTCGTTGGGCAAGGCGCGCGGCCGGTGGACGATCTCATGCGTGATCGGGCGCGCGCGCCGCTGGTGGAGGCGATCGAGGTGCCAATCCCGCGGCCCGGCACGTTCGGCTTCAAGAAGGTAAGCCGCGTGAAGCCAAAGGGTGTGTCGGTCATGTCGATCGCGGTCGTGGCGCCGCGTGATGGCGGGCGGATGCGCGGCGTGAGGGTGGCATTTGGCGCCATGGGGCCGCATCCCATGCGCGGCTCGGGCGCCGAGCGGGCGCTCGACGGCCAAACGCTTGATGCCGCGACCATCGCCCGAGCGGCCGCGCAAGCCGCCGAGGGGCTCGATCCACCGACCGATCCGATCGCCACCAGTTGGTACCGCCGCGAGGTGGCCGGTGTTCACTTGAAGCGCTTGCTCGAAAGCCTCGGAGGCGCGGCATGAAAACCCCCGTCCAATTCACCTTGAACGGCCAAGCCAAGGCCGCCTTCGCCAATGCGGGCGAGAACCTTCTTGATTTCCTGCGCCGGGGCGTCGGCGACCTGTCGCCCAAGTATGGCTGTGGCCAAGGCGCGTGCGGGGCGTGCACGGTGATCGTCGACGGCGAGACGATGCTCGCGTGCCTCATGCTCGCCGACGCAGTCAACGGCAAGGCGGTAACAACAGCGGCCGGCATCGCCGATGGCCCGCGACTACATGCCTTGCAAGAGGCGTTCATGGACCACTTCGCCGCCCAGTGCGGCTATTGCACGCCGGGCATGCTCGTCTCCGCCAGGGCGCTCCTCGACCGGGTGCCGAACCCGACGCGCGAGGAGGTCATCGAG
>CALSBD010000091.1:0-9049 GCA_943373055.1 Rhizobium sp. Q54 | reverse complement strand
GGCGATGGAAATGAGCTGATCACCGGTTGACAGCCGATCGGCGCCGAAGCGGCGGGCAAAAATGGCTTGCACGGCCGGCACGAACGAGGTGCCACCGGTCAAGAACACGTGGTCGACACCGTCTTCGGCTAGCCCGGCCGACGCTAGTGTTTCATCGAGCGCGCTTTCCAGCCGGACAAGATCGTCAGCGATCCAGCTTTCAAACTCAGCGCGCGTGAGGGTGCGAACGAAGTCGCGGCCCAAGGGCGCGAAGCGGATCTCAGCCGTGTCGTTGACCGAGAGCTGCGCCTTCGCCTCCGAGATCACCTTATAGAGCGGGTAGCCCTGGTCATCCTCCACGAAGTCGATCAGCCGTTCGATCTTTTCAGGCTCCAGGCACTTGGGAAGCGTGCGCTTGAGATCGGCGAATTCCTTGGAGGTCTTCAGCACCGACAGCCAGTTCCAACGCGCGAAATTCGCAAACAAGCTGTTGGGCAACTCCAGTGTCTTGCCCATCGACTGATAGTGCGAGCCCTTGCCGACCTCTGGCAGGATCACCCGGTCGATGATGCGATAGTCAAATGTGTCGCCCGCAATGCCCACGCCGCCTTGGCCAAGCGAGCGGGCGGCTAGCCGATTGCCCTGGCGTTCGAAGCGTAAGAGCGAATAGTCGCTGGTGCCGCCCCCGAAGTCGGCGACCAGCACGGTCGCGGATTTTTCCAAGCGCTGGGCGAAAAACAGCGCGGCCGCCACCGGCTCGTGGACAAAATGCACATCGTCGAAGCCAAAGCCCGACAGCGCTTGTCGATAGCGCGTCATTGCCAGCGTCGCATCGGGCGCCGCGCCCGCAAACCGCACCGGCCGACCCACCACGATGCGTGACGGCCGATCACCGAGCGCGGCCGCGCCGTGGGCAAGCGCCTTGTCGAGAAAGGTCGCCATCAGCTCTTCGAACGACATCATACGCTGGAACACGCGGGTGCCTTGAAAGCTGGCGCTGGCGGCGAACGACTTCATCGACTGCATGAACCGGCATTCGCCCGGATGCTCGATGAACTGCTCGATCGCCCAAGGCCCCACCTCGGTGACGACGGGCGACTGCGCCGACAGCCCCTGGCGCCAGAAGCACAGCGCGGTTCTGAGTGCCTTCACATCTTCGCCATGGGCATGAAACGCCACCGGCTCGGCCGAGCCATCGGGCTTGGCGAGCGCCATCACGGTGTTGGTGGTGCCAAAGTCCAGTCCGAGCGCGCGCGCCATGGGGGGTCTCGATAAAAGTGTGGATGGGATTGCGCTCAGTGCATCCGCTGCGTCTTGGCGTGAAACCGCCAGCCGAGCGCGACCGCCGCGATGAGAAGACCGATGCCGAACCCAGCCCACACGCCCGGCGCGCCAAAGCCTAGGGTGAATCCGAACACCCAGCTCAGCGGCAGGGCGATCAACCAATAGGCGATCAGAGATACACGCGTCGGCCATTGATTGTCGAGCATGCCACGCAGCGCGCCCAAGCTGACCGATTGGATGCCATCGCACAGCTGCGTGCAGCCAAACACCATGAAGATCGCCGCCGCCGCGATCACCGCCGGGTCATCGATAAACAAGCGCGCGATCGTGCCGCCCGCCAGCCAGAACACGACGGCGAACACGCCCATCCAGATCGTGACAATGCCAAGCCCCGCGTGGCCAATGGCGGCGACGCGGGAGCGATCCTCCGCGCCAATGACCTGCGCGACGCGGATGGTGACGGCGGCCGAGATGCCTAAGGGCAGCATGTAGAGCGTCGCGCCGACCGCCAACGCGATTTGGGTGCCGGCCAGCGCCGTGGCGCCAACCAGGCCAATCAGGATGCCAGCGACCGCAACCGCGGCCCCTTCCAGAAAGTATTGCACGGTCATCGGCAACGCCTCGCGCCATTGCTGGACAAGGCCTTCCCGATCAATCCCCGGCCGCGTCCACCAGGCCTTCAGCCGCGGGTGAAAGCGCACATAGGTCCACGTGATCGCCGCCCCCAGCGATTGCGCCATTAAGCTTGCAAGCCCGGCCCCGGTCAGCCCGAGGGCGGGCGCGCCGAGGTTGCCGTAGATGAAGGCATAGTTGAACACCACGTTGAGGCCGACCGACACGCATGTCAGCGCCACGGCCGTCCAGGGTTGGTCGGTCGCGTCGAGCAGGTTCTTCGCCGCCAGTTGCAGTGTGAACGGCAACAGCATGGCCGACACGAACAGCCAATAAGGACCGATCACCGCGATGACCTCAGGCGGTTGGCCAAGATGGGGCAACAGCCACAGGAACGAACCCATCATGACCGCGCCAAAGCTGCCGCCAATCGCGGCCAACGCGGCGCCATGGCGCGCGACACGGCCGATTTCGGGCAAATCCTCCGCCCCATGGCCCCGGCCGGCGAACAGTCCCACCGGACCGGCGAAGCCATAGAGCGCGGCATAGAAGATCACGATCACACTTGAGGCGATCGAAACGGCGGCTAGCGGCAATTCGCCTAGCGGGCCAAGCATCGCGGTGTCGATGACGAGAATACCCGTCGCCACCACGAGACCGGCCACGAGGGGCGCCGCGAGCGTTGCCAACGAGGCAACCTCGGCCAGCGCCGCGCGGCGTCGGGTCAGAGGAGGGGCGGTCATGGAAAGAGGCCTCAATCGGTCGCCGCGCGAGGACGCGCGCGGCCGGGGCCGGCTTACATGATCGATTAGCGCGCGTCTGGCAAGCTCAGCCGCACCACACCCCCCACCCAAAACAGGGGAGGCGAGGCCATCAGGCCACACCGCCTCAAGGGGTGCGTCGGGTCATTCCGCAGCATTCGGCTCAGTGCGCTCGCCCGGCTGCGGCGTCAGGCCATAGGGCGCCATCAGCCGCCAGACATGGTCGGGGATCATGTGCTTCATGCGGCGGGGATGCGCACGGCGCAGGTGCAGGATGGTCTCGGCCGCCTTCATCTCCACCCGCGCACGGGCGAATTCGAGCCCTTTGGGACCCACCTTCGGCATTAGCCAGCCCACCAGCGGGCGCAGCCAATTGGGCATGGCGCGCAACGGCAAACCGCCGGCCGCCCGCTCGGTATTGGCAATGAAGCCCTTCACCGGCCCGGCCCGCTTACCACCCGTGCCCGGCGCGGCGAGGATCAGCTCATCCTTGAGGGTCTCCAGGATCGCCGCGCCGCGCTCATTGCGGACGAGCAGCCACTGCCGCCCCTCGCCCCCCATGTAGCCGACCGTGATGTCCGCGAGCACATTGGTGTAGTCGACGCACGTGCGGCAGGTGAGCGGGAAGAAATCCGCCGGCAGCTTGGATATCGGCAATTGCAGAAACGGGATTTCCTTTTTGCGCCCATCGGTGAAGCGCAGCTCGACATAAAAGTCAGCGCGGAACTCTAAATACGTAATCGTCGACGGGTCATCGGCGAGCAGCGCCAGGAACTCATGGAACCGCTCGGTCGTGGTGTTGTCCGAGCATGGCGTGCCGATCACATAGAGCGCCTCGAAGCCCAGCTCCGCTTCGAGCCGGCGCAGCGCATGCACCTGGCACGGAATGCCGATCACCGCGATCCGCTTCAGCCCCATTGCCTTGGCGGGCTCCAGAAGCGCGAGCAGCGGGCCATAGCCCATCTTCATGCCGCGCGCGGCGACCATGTCCTCAGCCCGGGTGACCAGGATGGGTTCGGGCTTCCAGCGATCATCCGCCGCTGCGCCCATGGTGAGCACGCCCTCGACGAGCCCGGTCTCCAAAAGCCGCTCGCCAAGCCGGCTTGTGATGCCGGTCCATTGCGCGCCCTCCGACGGCCGCTTCATCGCTGCCTGCCACATGGCTTGCACGGGGCCGAAATACACCTCGTCCGGCCGGTTCGCATCGCGCGCGCGCCCGTGCACCTTCGCTTCCATGTCCGGATAGTCGGGCTTGATGAACTGACACGCCATGCCGCAGCTTTTGGCAAGCGCGGTGCGTGACAGGCCGCAATCGGTGCATAGGTCGCGCGCCACCGGCTCAGCGAACACCGGGCGTAAAGCGCCGGCGGTCGGGACCTGGGGGGAGGGGGTGGCCAGGGGCATGGCAATCTCCGTGGACAGCGCTGACGCTGTCATGTGTCAAGATGAGTTTACGCTTAAAGTGGGGGCGGGGACTAGAGCCAAAATCGTCACCCTGGTGACGGGGCCGGCAGCCCCTCTATCGATCTTCTTGTCTGCGGTGCCGGAAACGCCCTATTCACGTTCTTGCTATCGACTGACGAATTTCGAAAATCGTCAGTCGACAAACGCTTCGACTCGTGGCATGGTATCGCCAGAATAAAGGTAAGGTGTGCCCGGTAACCTGCGGCGCGCTTTAGGCGGTAACCTCGAAGGAGCATCCACCCATGTCGGTGGCCATGGCGGAAACCAGGACTGATCGGGCCGAGATCGCCCGCGCTGAGACGCGCGAGCGCATTTTGGATACCGCCGATCGCCTGTTTCGCCACTATGGCTACTCCAAGACGACGGTCGCCGATATCGCCCGCGAGATGGGCATGTCGCCAGCCAATGTCTACCGCTTCTTTGCCTCCAAGGCCGAGATCAACGAGGCGATGGCGCACCGCATGTTGGGTGAGAAGATCGCCCGCGTGCTGGAGGTGGCTCGCCTGCCGCTGCCGGCCTCCCAGCGCATCACCATCCTCGCCGAGGGCGGCTATCGCGACACAATCGAGACCATGCTCGACGACACCAAGGTGCACGAGGTGGTGACCGTGGCGATGGAAGAGCGTTGGTCGATCATCGCCGCCCATATCGAGCGCATCACCGAGATCCTTGCCCACATCATCGCGGACGGTATCCAGGCAGGCGAGTTCCCCGCCCAGGATGTGCGCCGCTCCGCCAACTGCCTGCACCAGTGCTTCATCAGCTTGGTGCACCCGCAAATTGTCGCGCAATGCCGCAATGAGCCGAGCTTCATGAGCCCGGCCGACATGGCGAAGTTCGCCTTGCGCGCCCTAAAGCACCCCGAAATCGACTGATCCCCGTATCCGGCACCGCTCAAGGGCGGTTTCGGCTGTGTGACGCCTAACGACTGAGGAAAACGGAAAAATGTCAGTCATGAGCAATCACTCATCAACCTTCCGTTTTGTCCGACCCGCCACGGTGATCGTGCTGGTCGCGGCCACCCTCGGTCTGGCCGCCTGCAAGGAGGAAGTCGTCGTCGAGGCGCCGGTCCGTCCGGTCAAGGTGGTCGCCGCCGCGCCGGCCGCCAGCGAGCGCGTGCTCACCTTCTCCGGCAGCGTCCGCGCCCGCGTCGAAGCACCGCTGAGCTTCCGCGTGCCTGGCAAGCTCGAGAGCCGCGCCGTTGAGATCGGCAGCCGCGTCAAGGCCAGCGACCTCATCGCCACTTTGGATGCCACCGACCTGAAGCTCACCGCCCTATCCGCGCAAGCCAATGTCGAGGCCGCCCGCGCCCGCGTCGACGTGGCCAAGGATCAGCTCGCCCGCGTCGCCGCCCTTCAAGCCAAGGGCCATGTCGCCAAGGCCGCATTTGACCGCGCCGAGCTTGATGCCACCCAGGCAAGCCGCGCGCTTGAAGCCGCCGAGGCGCAGGCCGAGCAAGCGCGCAATCAGACCCAATACGCCACCCTCGTCGCCGACGCCGACGGCATCGTCACCCGCGTTGCTGCTGAGCCGGGCCAAGTCGTCGGCGCCGGCACGCCGGTCGCGGTGATTGCCCGCGATGGCGACAAGGAGGTCATGGTCGCCGTGCCTGAGAGCGAGATCAATGCCTTCGCGCCTGGCCAATCGGTCGCCGTGCGCCTGTATGCCGACCGCGCGACCACTCTGCCCGGCACCGTGCGCGACATCGCTGGGGCCGCCGATCCCGCCTCACGCACCTTCCAGGTGCGGGTCGCCATTGGAGCTGCTGAAGCCGCTCGGTTGGGCATGACCGCGTCGGTCGACGTGGCGATCCCCGTCGCCAATGCGGGGTTTGAAATCCCGCTGACGGCCTTCACCCAGAAGGATGGCAGCACCTTCGTCTTCATCGTGGAACCGGCCACCACCACCGTCTCCAAGCGCGCCGTCAGCGTCGACAGCCCCACCGCAGGCGGCTTGCGCGTGACGTCGGGTCTCACAAAGGGCGACCTCGTGGTCGTGGCGGGCGTGCAGTTCCTCACGCCGGGCCAGCCGGTGCGCCTCGACAGCACCGCCACCACCACCGCCCTGCGCTGACCTCAGCCCGCGCTCCCGTCACCCTTCGTCTTGTCTGGTCTTGAAGGAACACGCCCGTGTCGAACCCGTCGTCCGAGGATGCCGCCACGCGTTTCAACATGTCGGCCTGGGCCATCAAGTACGGCGCGTTCACGCGCTTCTTGATGGTGCTCATGGTGGCCTCGGGCGTCTACGCGCTTTTGAACTTGGGCCAGAAGGAAGACCCCGAATTTACCTTCCGCGTCATGATCGTGCAGGTCGTGTGGCCCGGCGCCACCGTGAGCGAGCTGCAAGAGCAGGTCGTCGATAAGATCGAACGCAAAGTGCAGGAGGTGCCGCACCTCGATAATGTGCGCTCCTACACTCGCGCCGGCACCGCCGTCATTCAGGTGTCCATCAAGGGCGACGCGCGCGGTCAGCAAGTGGCCGACGCGTTCTATCAGGTGCGCAAGAAGGTCGGCGATATCCGCACCAACTTGCCCGAGGGTGTGATCGGCCCGTTCTTCAATGACGAGTTCGGCGACACCTACATCGCGCTCTACACCTTGACCGGCGAAGGCTTCTCGCTGGCGGAAATGGAAGACGAGGCGGTCAAGGCGCGCGACGCGCTGCTGCGGGTCAAGGGGGTTGAGAAGGTCGATATCCTGGGGGCCCAGCCCGAGCGCATCCATGTGGATATCGCCTCCAAGACCCTCGCCGAGCGCGGCCTCACCTTGCTGGATGTTCAAGCCGCGTTGGCCGGGCAAAACGCCATGGACCCAGCCGGCCGGGTCGATACGGGCGAGCGCGGTGTGCGCATCGCTGTTGATGGCGCGATCCAGACCGTGGAGGACATCCGCGAGCTGCGCTTGCGCGCCGGCGGTGAGGTGATCCGCCTGGGTGATATCGCCACCGTCAGCCGCGGCACGGTCGAGCCGCTGGAGCGCAAGATCCGCTTCAATGGCAAGGACGCCATCGTGATGGGCGTCGTGATGGCCAAGGGCGAAAACGTCACCGCGATTGGCACCGAGCTGCACGCCGCGTTCGATGCCATCAAGGCGGACTTGCCGCTGGGCATTGAGCTCGGCCAGATTTCTGACCAGCCGACGATCGTGTCGAAGTACGTCAACGAGTTCCTCAAGGTGCTCGGCGAGGCGATCTTGATCGTGTTGGCCGTCTCCTTCCTGTCGCTGGGCTGGCGGTCGGGCCTCGTGGTCGCGCTCACCATCCCCTTAGTGCTCGCTGCCACCTTCGCCGTCATGTTCTTGATGGGCATCGACCTGCAGCGCATTTCGCTTGGCGCCCTCATTATCGCACTCGGCCTGTTGGTCGACGACGCCATGATCGCGGTGGAGATGATGCAGCGGCGGCTCGAAGAGGGCTACGACAAGCTCGCCGCGGCCACCTATGCCTACACCACCACCGCCTTCCCGATGCTGACGGGCACCTTGATCACGGTCGCCGGCTTCATCCCGGTCGGCTTCGCCAAGTCCACCGCCGGCGAATATGTCCAGTCGCTGTTCTGGGTCACCGGCATTGCCTTGATCGTGTCGTGGTTCGCGGCCGTGCTGTTCACGCCCTACATCGGCTACGCGCTCCTCAAGCGCCCCAAGGGCGCCGAGATCGGCCATCACGAAGTGTATGACACCCGCTTCTATCGGGGCCTGCGCGCGGTGGTGAATGGCGCGGTCAAGTGGCGCAAGTCGGTGCTCGCCGTGACCTTGCTTGCGCTTTTGGCGGGTGTGGGCGGCTTTGCCTTCATCCCGCAGCAGTTCTTCCCCGCGTCGAACCGCACCGAGGTGATGGTTGACCTGTGGCTCCCGGAAGGCACATCGACGGCGGAGACCGAGCGTGAAGCCAAGCGGCTGGAAACCCGTCTGTTGGGCGATCCGGACCTGAAGGACCTCTCCACCTTCATCGGCGAAGGCGCGCCGCGCTTCTACCTGCCGCTCGACCAGCAACTGCGCAATCCCAACTTCGCGCAGATGATCCTGATGGCGAAGGACCTGGAGGCCCGCGATCGGCTGAAGGTGAAGGTGCGCGCGATCCTGGCCGAGGAGTTCCCCTCCATTCGCGCCAAGGCCGACACGCTGTTCAATGGTCCGCCCGTCGGCTGGGCGATCCAGCTGCGCGTGATGGGCCCCGACAGCGCCGAGGTGCGCCGCATCGCCGATCGCGTCGCCACCGCCATGCGCGCCGACCCGCTCGTTTCCAACGTGCATGACGATTGGCTCGAGCCCGTCCATGCCCTCAGGCTCGAGATCGACCAGGATCGGGCCCGCGCGCTCGGCATCACCTCGCAGGCTATCCGTCGTTCGCTGTTTGCCGGCCTGACCGGCTGGGAAATCGGTCAGCTGCGCGAAGCCGACGCCACCATCCCGATCGTCGTGCGGGAGCCCGCCGACACGCGCACGCAATTAACCGCGGTCGAGCAGATTTATGTGCGCACCGCCACCGGCGCCGCCGTGCCGATCTCGCAGGTCGCCCGTTTGGTGCCTGTAATGGAATCAGGCATCCAGTGGCGCCGCGACCGCCTGCCCACCATCACCGTGCGCGGTGTGGTGCCCGATGGCGTGCAGTCGCCCGATGTGACCAACCGCATTTACGCCGCTCTGGAAGCCGAGCGCGCGGCCCTGCCGTTTGGCTATTCGATCGAACGCCAGGGCGCGGTGGAAGAAAGCGCGCAAAGCCAAGCCTCCATCAATGCCATGATGCCGGTGATGGTGCTCGTCATCCTGTTCCTGCTGATGGTGCAGCTCAGGCACTTCGGTAAGACGATGCTGGTGTTCGCGACCGGTCCGCTCGGGATCATCGGTGCCTCGGCCGCGCTTCTTTTGACCGGCCAGCCGTTCGGCTTCGTGGCGATCCTAGGTGTCATCGCGCTGATGGGCATCATCATGCGCAACTCGGTGATCCTG
>CALSBD010000090.1:0-9082 GCA_943373055.1 Rhizobium sp. Q54 | reverse complement strand
TCGGGAAAACACCCCAATGGGCCGCGTGATCCCCCGCAACGGGACTTTTTGGACCGGGTAACCGCGGATCCCATCGAGATAAGCCGGCAAACTGGTCAGTCGCACTCTACAACCAAGCACGCTACAACCGATCATGAAATCATATCTCTGAGGGTTGAAATAATGTTGCAGAACGATCCTTATTGATTGTATAAATCGCAAAGTTGCCTACTTTAGGTAATGAAAACAGCTCTCAGAGCTCTACAACCCAAAAGGCATTAATAAGGATTGTACATTATATAGTTGTTAAAAAATTTATGCAATCTTCGATACAAAAGTATTAGACCCGATGCTACTTTTACGACGTGTCATACGGAATGACACGCAACCCAAAGGGAGATGACAATGGCTATCGACATTTTCGAAAAGGACGTCTGCACCGTTGTGAAGAGCGACTTCACCCGCGTCGCCTTCTGGTGATCGGACGGTGGGGCTGGCCGAGCCGGCCCCACTCACCCCCCTTGGCGCCCGTCCTTTTTGAGGTCCACTGCCATGATCGGTTCGCATTGGATTGCCGACCTGTCGGGATGCGATCCCGCGCTTTTGCGGGATGAAGCCGCCCTCAACAAAATGTTCGAGCGCGCCATCGCAGCGTCAAACGCTACGATTTTGAAGTCCGCGTCGCACAAATTCAGCGGTGAAGGCGGCGTGACGGGCCTATTCTTACTGTCTGAATCGCACGCGGCTTATCACACCTATCCAGAACTCAACTATATCGCGGTCGACATCTTCACCTGCGGCGATTGTGACCCGCGTCGCAGCGGCAAACATCTGATGGCCGCCTTTGGCCCTCTTGCAAGTCATGTGAATTTCTTGCGCCGAGATGTGCCCCGGGCCTTCTCCGGCAAACTGATCGCCCGATAAGCGCCCCGTGGTGCCCCGCTCAAGGAAGGATATCCCATGAAGCTGACCCTGCGGCCTCAACAGTTACCCGACTTCGCTTTCGATCGTCAGGTGCCCGTGTTCAATATTTACTATCCCTTGCAGTGGGATGCCGACGCGGGCGATGTCTTCTGCAACCCGATTGAGGTCATGCGGGAGGTCCCGCTTCACGAGATCGGCAGCGCGGCGCTGTATTTCCATTTCCCGTTCTGCGACACGATCTGCAACTTCTGCCCCTTCACCCGCGGCAAGTTTGGCGACCGCGAGATCATCGCGCGCTATCTGGATGCTCTCATCCGGGAAGTGGAGCGCAAGGCACAGGTCACGGACTTGAAGGCGCTTCCTGTGCGGGCGATCTTTGTTGGCGGCGGCACCCCGTCGTTGATGACCGCCGACGAAATCCTCAAGTTCGGCGCCATGATCAAGGCGCACTTTGATTTGTCCCGCCTGCGCGAGTTCTCCTTCGAATGCGAGGTCAAGAGCGTGACGCGCGACAAGGTGCTCGCGCTCAAGGAAATCGGCGTCACCAACGCCCGCTACGGCCTTCAGACTTTCAATCCCTATTGGCGCGACATGTTTGATCTGACGGCGTCGCTCGACCAGATCTACACGGCCAACGAGCTGTTCCGCACCCTGTTGCCGCGCTCCTCGTTCGACATCCTCTATGCCATGGATGGCCACACCGACGAGGAGTTCCTGGCGGACATCGACGAGGCCACCCGCATCAGCGATCTCGTTGACGTCTACCCGATCGACAACGTGGTGACCCAGATCAAGCTGCACGAAAAGCTGGTTGCCGCCGGCAAGCAGCCGACATCGGCCAACAAGCGATTCGACATGAATGTGCGGCTGCGCGACCACATGCGCGAGAGGGGCTTCTTGCCGCACAATGGGCACGGCTATGTCCGATGCACGCCGGAGGAGCTGGCGCGCAATCCCGTCGTCTCGCGCACCTACACGTTCGACTATCACAACCACGTCTATGGTCACGCCGACACGGTCGTCGTTGGCTTCGGCGTGAACGCGATTTCGATCCTGCCGCGCATGACGCTGTCGAACACCAACAACCGCGTCCAATATATCCGCGACATGACGGAAGGCGACGGCGGCCGCACCACGCAAATCAGCCGGCACGGCCCCGAGATCGACGCATCGCGCCCGCTTGTCACCCGGCTGCCCTATCATGGGTTCGTGGAGAAGGATCAGGTGCGCTGGCGCGACATGCCAAGCCACACGCTGGACGCGCTCAGCCAATCCCTCGACGCCGGCTTGGTGCTCGACGCGGGGCACGAATACACGCTGACGATGGAAGGATGGCGCTGGTACGTCAACATGATGTACTATTCCATGCCATTATCGCAGAAGAGCGTGCTCGACAACTTCATCATTCACAATCTTCGTCAGCCCGGGCGGCGCATCACCGCTGAACAAATTACGTTTCAGTAGGAGGATCTCACCCGTGATCTTGCGGAATTGGGATACTCACATCCCACATACAAAAGGGGGCCAGGTTGAGCGCGCGTGATTTCCGGACCAATATGACCCCCTTACTGGCATCGACGCTCTTTGGAAAAACGGGCGAGTTCGCCTTCGAGGTGGCTTTTGCCCTCATTGCAATTGACCTTCTCGACGGCGACATCGCCCAAATCGGGCTGGTTTATTTCTTCCGGCTGATCCCCTTCCTGTTCATCTCGCCCATTGGCGGCTTCCTCGCCGACAGCGCGTCCAAGAAGACCGTCATGATGGTGGCCGAGGCGTATCGCGCGGCCATACTGATCACCATGTTTGGGCTCGCCCTGAGCGGTCAGATGACGGTCTTGATCCTGGTCGGGCTGTCAATGCTGTTGACGGTGGGAGACAGCCTGTTCCAGCCCAGTTTCCGCGCCGCGATTGTCGAACAGGTCAGCCGCGACGATATCCCCGGCGCCAACAGCGCGGTGCAGGTGGTGGAAGACACCTCCTCCATCATTGGCCCGTTGGTCTGCGCGGCCATTGTCTCCATCGCCAGCAAGGAGATCGTGTTGGCCGTGGTCGGCGGCTTGTTTGTGTGCTCGCTGCTGAGCTTGATCGTGCTGCCAAAACTGCAGCGGCCCAATGCGATCGCGTTTAGCCTCGTGGAATCGTTTCGTCAGATCGGCGCCAGCGCGGTGGCCTTACGCACCAAGAACCGCGAGCTCTTCATCGTCATCCTGGGCACGACCGTGAGCGCCACCTTCGCGTCCGCCGTGTTGCGCTATGTCTTCCCAGCGGCGATCGTGGCCACCTACGGACAGGAAAGCTATGTGGGCTATGCCTCGGCCCTCATTGCGCTGGGCACCGTCTGCGGTGGGCTGCTCTACACACGCGTCGTGAAAAATCCCACGAGCGGCCTCCTCATGCGCGCCTGGATCGCCTATGGCGCGATCTTCGTTATCGTTGCGCTCTTGCTCCCGCTCAACCTCTACATTACGGCGGCCACGCTGTTGGCGCTCGGCTTTGCCGGTGCCATGGTCGACATCACCATCAATACGACCATTCAGCTCCTGTCGGAGGAAGAGGAAGTCGGACGCAACTTTGGCCTCTATGCCGCCGTCGCGAACACGGGAGATGCCGTCTCCGGCCTTGTGGCCGGCGGCTTCGCGGTGGTGGCCGGCGCGCTCGCGCTGCCCACCATGGCAGCCTCCATCGCGCTCGCCGCCGCCGCCGTCCTCACCAAGCTGCCAAGGCGACCTTCCCATGAAACCTAGCGCTCTCATGGTCGACCGCATCGCGGCGGCCCATGTCTTTTCGTCTCGCGACCATGTGGACTTAGACGACGGGGGCTCGGTCGAAGATGTCGCCGCCGTAGTGATTGGCACGCCCGCGCACTTGGATCGCGCCTGCGCCCTCGCGCGCCGGGCGGTCCCCACCATCCCCGTGGTGCTGGTGGCCCCACCGGAAGCTGCGGCATCAGTGCCCGCCGAGGGCATCGTCGTGCTCGACCCGACCGCGCAGCCCGCTGAAACGATCAGCCAGACGATTGAGCAGTTGGCGTCAACCTCCGAAAATCAGCGCCTGCCACCGTTTTTCGCCGCGCTGGCCCGCTACCGGGCGCGCAAGACCGAAACATTTGCCTGCCCGGGCCATCAAGACGCTCACTTCCTAGAGCGGCACCCCGTCGGGCGCGCGTTCATCGATTTCGTGGGCCGCGACATCTTCCGCATGGACGTGCCGCATGCCGACCCGGTCTTGGGCGACATGACGGGGCGGGAGGGACCGCCCGCCGAAGCCGAGGCGCTGGCGGCCGACGTGTTTGGCGCCGATCAGACCTATTTCGTACTCAATGGCACATCGACCTCAAACAAGATCGTCGCGACGGCGTTGCTCACGCCCGATGACTACGTGCTGTTTGACCGCAACAATCACAAGTCCTGCTATAACGGCATGCTGGCGCTGTCGGGTGCACGGCCGCTTTATCTGGAGGCGACGCGCAATGACTTTGGCCTGATTGGCGGTGTTCCCGCACGATGCTTTGACGAGCGTTTGATCCGCGCGCGCCTGCGTGAGGTGGATCCGGCCCGTGCCGACGCGCCACGCCCCTTCCGGCTGGCCGCCTTCCAGCTCGGCACATGGGACGGCACCATTTATAACGTGCGCGAGATGATCAGCCGCATCGGTCGCTTGTGCGACTACATCCTCTTCGATGCCGCCTGGGTCGGCTATGAGCAGTTTGTGTCCTTGCTTGATGCCGCATCCCCCTTGCGCCTGCCGCTGGGGCCTGAGGCGCCCGGGGTGACGACCGACATCGACGACACCGGCGCGCGACGCTTGCAGGTACCGGTCATCGTGGAGCGCTGACCTCTCCCATCAGCCCTGCCGCTCACGACACCGCAGTGACCGCCGACCGGACGAGCGCGCCGGGGCCGGTGATGACGCGGGCGGCGAGCGTGGCGCCGGCGGTGACCGCGGTGGCAAGGTCAGCCCCCTCAAGCTGGCTGGCGAGGAACCCCGCATTGAAGCTGTCGCCCGCGGCGGTGGAATCCACCACGGCGGTGACCGGCGCGGGGATGGCGTGGGCAGTCACCGGTCCACCGGCAGCCAGCGTGATGACCGGATTGGGGCCATCCTTGACGACAACCAGGCGAGCGCCCGCACGCCCATAGCGCGCGGCGGTCGCGGCCGGGTCGGCATCACCGAAGTGGCGAGCTTCATCCTCGAATGAGGGCAGCACGATGTCGGCGGCCGCGGCTGTGGCCATCAAGGTCTGCCGCATGGTGTCGGGATCCGACCACAAAGCCGGGCGAATGTTGGTGTCAAACGCGATCCGCGTGCCGGCCGCCCGCGCGGTGGCCAGGGCGGCGGCCAGCCGCGCCCGGGCGTCGGGCGCCAAGATGGCCAGCGTGATCCCGGAGAGATAGGCCAAGGTCGCGCCGGACAATGCGGCGTCAAGCCGGCTCGTGTCATCGGCCAAAAGCCGCGCGGCCGATGTGGAGCGCCAATAGGAAAAGCTGCGCTCGGCGTTCTTGAGATGGATCATGTAGAGCCCGACCGTGCGGCCCGTGACGTGCGCCACATGCCGGGTGTCGATGCCCTCGTCAGCCATGAAGCGGAGCATCTCGTGCGACACCGCGTCGACGCCGACGGCCGTGACGTAGCTCACCTCAACCGAGGCCGGCAGTCGGTGGCGCAAATACCAGGCCGTATTGAAGGTGTCGCCCGCATAGCCCATCGCGAACAGGCCATTGGTGGCCGGCGCGAGCTCCACCATGCATTCCCCAAGGGCGACGACACGCGACACGTTAGACCTCATCGGCGAAATAGGCCGCGTTCTCGGCGCGGATGCGAACAATTTGCTCCATGATGCGCGAGAGGTGAACTCGTACGCTCTGCGACGCCTGCTCCTCGTCGCGTGAGCGGATCGCTTCTAGGATATCCTTGTGCTCCTCGAACGCGCGCTCCGACGCGAAGGAGAGCGAGAGGAACCGCACCCGGTCCATGTGCGACTTCATCTCCCGCGCGGTCTCCCAGGCAAAGCCGGTGCCCGAGCGCTCGCAAATCTCCCGGTGGAACTGGTCGTCGAGGTCGTGGAAGGTCGCAGCGTCGCGTGCGGCGACCGCTTGCGCCTGGCGGGCAATGATATCCTCGATCGCCACGAAGTCCGCGTCCGTGAACGTGCGGCAAGCGACCCGCGCCGTCTCGGCCTCGATCGACATGCGGATGAACCGCGCCTGCATCACCGCGCGCTCTGAGATCGCCGAGACGACGGTAGCGCGCTGCGGGCGGATGGTGATGAAGCCGAGCTTGGAGAGCCGATAAAACGCATCGCGCACCGGCTGGCGCGAAACGCCGAGCGCGCGCGCCACGTCAAACTCCGACAGCTTGGTGCCCGGCGGCAGCTCCAAGCGCAGGATCTGACGGTGCAACTCAGCGAAAACGGAATCGGTGATCGTCGGGCGCTGAATGGGTTCCAACACCTTGAGCGCCGCACGGCCCTGCATCGACACACCTCCCTAGCCACGACGGCAAAGGTAGAGATCAGCTTCGCCATCGGCAACTGGAATATTAGTTGACTAGCATAAAATTTCTTTCCATGGTGCCGGAAAGTCATCGTCTGCGCTGGAGGAGAGCGACAGGTGAGCCTCTTGCACCCCGATCGCCTGTTTCCGGTCGAACCCGCCGCGCGTGACCTGGCGCGGGCGCTGTATGCGACCGTGCGTGACCTGCCCATTGTCAGCCCACACGGCCACACGGATCCGCGCTGGTACGCGACCAACGACGCCTTTCCCGATCCCGCGCAGCTATTCGTCACGCCCGACCACTATGTCTTCCGCATGCTGTGTTCGCAGGGCGTTAGCCTCACCGACCTCGGCGTGCCGCGCGTTGATGGCGGCCCGACGGAAACCGATGGCCGCAAGATCTGGCGGCTGTTCGCCACGCACTACCATCTGTTCCGGGCAACCCCGACGCGGCTATGGCTCGACCACGCGTTCGAAACCGTGTTTGGCATCGATGAGCGGCTGAGTGCCGACAATGCCGACCGGATCTATGACCGCATCGCGGCCGCCCTGACCGAACCGCGTTTGCGCCCGCGCGCTTTGTATGAGGCCTTCAATATTGAGGTGATCTCGACGACCGATGGCGCGCTTGATGACCTGCGCTGGCACGAGATGATCCGCGCCTCCGGCTGGCCGGGCCGTGTCATCCCCGCCTATCGGCCCGATGCGGTGGTTGACCCCGACTTCACCGGCTTCATCGACAACGTCGCGCGCCTGGGCGAGATCACCGGCTGCGACACCGGCACGTGGGCCGGATATCTCGACGCCCACCGCGCTCGGCGCGCGTTTTTCAAGTCCTATGGTTGCACCTCCAGCGACCACGGCCACCCAACCGCCCGCACGGAAAACCTGTCGTCGGCCGACGCCGCCGCCCTGTTCGCCAAGGCTTTGAAGGGTACGCTCACGGCCGAGGAGGCCGATGCGTTCCGCGGTCAGATGCTGACCGAGATGGCCAAGATGAGCCTAGACGATGGGCTCGTGCTGCAGATCCATCCGGGAAGCTATCGCAACCATTCGGCTTCGGTGTTTGCCACGTTCGGCCGCGACAAGGGCTTTGATATCCCCACCCGCACCGACTACGTGCGCGCGCTCAAGCCGCTCCTCGACGCCGTCGGCATGCGGCCCGATCTCACCGTGATCGTCTTTACGCTCGACGAGACGAGTTACGCCCGCGAGCTCGCGCCGCTCGCCGGCGTCTATCCCGCGCTCAAGCTCGGCCCGGCCTGGTGGTTCCACGATAGCGCGGAGGGCATGCGCCGGTTCCGCGAGATGACCACGGAGACGGCCGGCTTCTACAACACGGTCGGGTTTAACGACGATACCCGCGCCTATCTTTCGATCCCCGCGCGCCATGATGTCGCCCGGCGGGTCGACTGCGCCTTCCTCGCCACGCTCGTGCAAACCGGACGACTGGACGAGGACGAGGCCTACGCCTTGGCGCCCGAACTGGCCTGCGGGCTGGCTCGGGCCGCCTACAAACTGTGAAAAATCCAAGGGAGGATGGAAGCCATGTTGAAGACCTTGACTGCCGCCTTGATCGCCACCGCCGCTCTGTGCGGCACGGCGTTCGCCGCGTGCGAGATCACCCTCAAGTCGTCCGACACGCATCCCGACGGCTATCCGACCGTCGCCTCGGTCGCCCACATGGGCGCGCTGTTGAAGGAGCGTTCCGGCGGCCGCATCTGCGTCGACATCTTCCACTCAGCGCAGCTGGGCCAGGAGAAGGACACCATCGAACAGACGAAGTTCGGCGTGATCGACCTCAATCGCGTGTCGATCGGCCCGTTCAACAACCTCATTGAAGAAACCAAGGTCGTCTCGCTGCCGTTTATCTTCCGCGGCACCGATCACATGCACCGGGTGATGGACGGCCCGATCGGTAATGAGATCCTGGCTGCCTTCGAGCCGCACGGCTTCATTGGTCTGGCCTATTTCGATGGCGGCAGCCGCAGCTTCTACAACCGGGTCAAGCCGATCAACAGCGTGGCCGACCTCAAGGGCATGAAGATCCGCGTCATCCAGTCCGACGTGTTCGTCGACATGATGACGGCGCTGGGCGCCAACGCCACCCCGATGCCCTATGGCGAGGTGTATTCGGCGATCCAGACCGGCGTTATCGACGGTGCCGAGAACAACTGGCCGTCTTACGAATCGTCAGGCCACTTCGAAGTCGCCCCTCACTACACCTTGAACCAGCACCTCATCGTGCCGGAGGTGTTGGTGATGTCGAAGGTGAGCTGGGACAAGCTGAGCCCGGCTGACCGCGACCTGATCCGCCAGGCGGCCAAGGACTCCATTCCGGTCAACCGCGACCTGTGGGCCAAGCGCGAGAAGCAGTCGGAAGCCAAGGTCCGCGCTGCCGGCGTCAAGGTGGTGGAATCGGTCGACAAGACCCCCTTCATCGAAGCGATGGGGCCGGTCTACGCCAAGCACGCCAACACCCCGAAGCTGAAGGACCTGGTGGCGCGCATTCAGGCGACCAAGTGAGCGCATGACGCGCACCGCGGGTGGCCTAAGGGCCACCCGTTTGGTCTGGGGGGCAAACATGCAGGATCTCATGCAACGGGTCGCCCAGCTGATGGGTCACGTCGCGACAGCCGCACTGTGGATCGCGGGCGCGGCGCTGGTGCTGATGACGGCCATCATCA
>CALSBD010000089.1:0-9141 GCA_943373055.1 Rhizobium sp. Q54 | reverse complement strand
GTGGTGATGGACAAAGGTAATGCTACCCCATTGCCATTCGTCCTCGATGGTTCGCCGCCACCGATAGCTCACCCTGACACTCATTTGCGTGGTGAAGCGGTAGGGCGGCACGATCTGGTCATCGACGATGAAGAGTTGAGCGTCCTTCTGTTCGGTTTCCAAACGCTGCTTCATAGCCCCAACGGCAAAGGACAAATCATGGCCTGCGCGTCGAAGGGCATCCCCTGTTTCCGCCCGCTTTCGCGGCGCCTTGGCCTCGCGGTGTTTCGCCAACGCCCGGTCGAAGGAATGGAGCTTTGTTCCGATGTGGGAGCCGCAGGCCGCGAGAGGGAGACGGTGCAATTCGCCCGATCGTTCCTCCCGGATTGCCTGGTCGATCAGCCTGTCCAATTCTCTGGCGTCGATCGCCGTGATGGCAGTCTGCTGATCGCGAGGAATATTAATTTCTCCCATGCGGTAGATCCTCGCTCTCTTACTGAAGCATGTGTCACCATGACTGCCTCAAGGCTGAAGACGCAGAATCCGAGTCAGCCAATGCCAACATAGCCGACATACAGTGACTTCGCACGACGGAGGGCATGACATCTATGGACTTATCAGCGGCCCATGCAGAGCAGAGCCACCCCCCGCTTCAAATGCGCTGATCCTTGGTCCGGCCGAGGGCCTGACGCCATCAACCCGTAAAGGGTCGGACTACGCATGCGCGTGCCGCCGCTTCGGCTGCGCCTGTCGCGGTGATTGCGGCCCTCGGCCGAACACATCGGGCGCCTGTCAGCGGGGGATGGACCTCCGCTCGAAACAGGAGCTGGATCAATGTCCTTCCACGACGCACACGCCTTCGCCTTCAGCCTCGCCACCACCCTGATGGCCGTCATCGTCATCTTCCGCGCCGGTGACGGCACGCTCTCGGTCATGCCCGCCAGCGAATATGACGGCGACAGCGTAGCCATCGTCGATGAAATCGACCCTTTCGCCCCATGACCGGCAGAAAATCACCGCGCGCGATGCCGAAACCCTGCTGGTTTCCGCTCCCGCCGACGGCGATGTTCTGCTATGGTTCCGGTCGCGCCGCGGTGGTGGTGGAGGCGCGACCTTCAGACCTTTCTGTCTCGGAGACACCACCATGTTCATTTTTGGCATCATCTTGTCCATCGCAGCCATCGGCTTCTTCTGCTGGCTGCTGTTTACGCTCGCCGTCTTCGCGCTGCCCTTCTTCGCAGGTGTCACCGCTGGCGGCTGGGCCTATCACACTGGCGCAGGCTGGCTGGGCGCAATCCTCATCGGCACGGTCGCGGCCGGGCTGACGCTCGGCTTCGGCCAGGTCTTGCTTGCAACCGTCCGTCCGCTCTGGGCCAAGTTTGCGATCGCCGCGATCTTCGTCGCGCCCGCCGTCATCGCGGGTTATCACGCCGTCCACGGAATCGTGAAACACACCATCCCTTCGGAGACTTGGCAGATCGTCTTCTCGGTCCTCGGCTCGATTGCGGTGGGCATCACGGCGTTTCTGCGCATTGCGGGCATGGCAGCGCCCGACCCTGCGAACCAGGGGCTGGCGCGGGGTTAGGCGGCCCCGACACCGTGGGCGGCAACCCCCGAACAGCGGGGATAGACGCCATCCCTGTCGCCAGAGATCGCGTGGGTGTTGAGCAGGAGCGACGGATCGGAGCCGCGCCCCAAGGCCCGCACCCTCGAGGGAGCTTCGATCAGCGGCACACACGAATGGCGGCAAAACCCGAACATGGGTGACGGGTTTGTTCTGTGGTGGCCGGGCACGGGAGGGAGCACAACCTGCCTGTCCTGCAAGATGTAACGATGCCGGTGAACCGCCGGTCCTGTTCTCTTGCCGATCGCGGGATGTCGCCGTGCGTCTCCTTCATCTGTCCCGTTGAACGAGCGCACCTCACGGCCTCTCCAATGGCCTGATCTGGCCGAAGACCGGCTTCGCCTCGACCGCCTATGCCGCAACGGCGTGTCGCAACTTTCTTCCCCTGGGTTTCACCCATTCCTCGCGAGACAAGAAAGTCGCGCCTGCGCCGTCCTCCGCTCCGCTTCGGTCGCAAGCGATGCGTCGTCGGTCGCATCCGGCCCACCGATCGCCATCGAGGCCGCATGGTGCGGGCTCGAAAACGCAAAAACGGAGACTTACCATGGCGACCATCGGCACCTTTAAGAAGACCGGCTCGAACGAATTCACCGGCGAAATCGTCACTCTCAGCGTCCAGGCCAAGGGCGTGCGCATCGTTCCCGACCTGCGCGCCACCGGCGAAAACGCCCCCAGCCACCGCGTTCTGGTCGGCCGCGCCGAGATCGGCGCCGCCTGGTCCAAGCGTTCCAACGAAGGCCGCGACTATCTGGGCCTCAAGCTCGACGATCCGAGCTTCAACGCCCCAATCTACGCCAACCTCTTCGACGACGAGGACGGCGAGAGCTACTCGCTGATCTGGTCCCGCCCTAACGGGCGCCGGGGCGACTGATCTCCCCGAGCAAGGCCCCGGCCGAAAGGCCGGGGCCGCCTGCCTGCCAAAACCGAATCAGTTCGGCGCGGGAGGCCGAGCATGGCTAGAAGATAAGCGTCGCGAACGCTGAATTCTGGTGGCGCTCGCGACAAGAGCGACTAAAATAGCCGTAGTTCTGGCAAGTGCGTTTCGGCCGGTGGGAGGTGATCATGCATGATCACCGCCCGACAATCACGGGCCGCACGCGCGTTGCTGGGTTGGACACAGGAGACGCTCGCTGACAAGGCCCGAGTATCGCTAACCGCTCTCAAGCGCCTCGAATCCGAAAGCGGGCTCGATGTGTATGAGACGACGCGCGATCAAGTCAGGCGGGCACTGGAAGCCGCTGGCGTCGTTCTTCTGTCCACTGACAAAGGCGAAGGAGTGCTGCGGCTTCATGACGAACACCAGCGACGATCCCCATCCTAGCCGTCGCACCTACACGCCGACGATACAGCCTGTTTTTCCACGGTCCGCATGTCCTGCGTCAAAGACAGCAGCGGATTTGGTTAACAGGATCGCATCAGGCGAATAGGATGGCCCGGTGACACGATCATCCCCGCAGTTTCTGGACGAACCACCTCCCGGCCAGGGTCTAACGCCCTATGACCGAGAGCACATGACTTTGTATCTCCGCTTGCTCGACGCCGCTCGCGATGGTGCCGACTGGCGCGAGGCTGTACAGATACTGTTCGGTCTCGATCCCGAACTCGATCCAAGACGTTGTCGCCTGATCCACGACTCGCATCTTGCCCGTGCGCGCTGGATGTCCGACCGCGGCTATCGAAATCTGGTCCGCGAAAGTCAAAGGCACTGACGGAGTGATGCCGCCCCGGCATCGCTCTCTGCCGTCAAGACCTCTTCCCTCAATCAACCTTTCCGGGAAATCATATCTCTCCCGCAATTTGGTCAATCGATGGGAGGAACGCGATGACGCCGGACGCATCCCTGTGGCGCTCGCCCGCGCACTACGATCACATCGATGATCTCACCGCATCCGACCTTGCCTGGGAGTGGCTGCGCCGAAACGATGCTTATGATCATGACTACGAAGCGTTCGATGACGCGCATGTCGATCGACAAGAGCTGACAGGTAAGATCCGTCAGCAATGGGGGTTACGATTTCCCTGTCGATCCTCTGCGCGCCCCACCAGACGCCCCCGTCTTTTGGCTACCGCAGCATGACACCAGCATCCTGGTGCTCGGAGCTTCGCCAGCCGAGCTGGGCCCAGTCGATCCGCCACCGGTTATCGATGCAGCGGTCTCAGTGACCGAAAACAACACTGCATACTTGCTGTTTGACCTCGGCAGCGGCCAACAACTTCAACTCATTCACGAGGGTCTTGCAGCTACAGCAGCAATCATTCCGCTCGGTGTGGATGGGTTCGATCGCCTCGAAGCCGTTCATCGGCTTCTGGCTGCTCTGCATGGCCGTGCGGTTCCTCCCGACACACGTTTGACTGCCCAGCAACGGGCACGAATGCGCCGAATGCTGCAAGCTTTCGACGGTCATCGGGCCGGCGCGACCGGGCGCGAGATCGCGCAGGTTATGTTCAGAACCGGCGCATTGGACCGCAGCGAATGGCAAACTTCTTCAGTGCGGTATGCCGTCAAGGCGCTGATCCGCGATGCCCGAACCATGATCGCGGGTGGCTATCGCAAACTGCTTCGGCATCGCCGCGTTTCTTAGGCGTAGATGGCTCGCCCGGTGGGCGATTTCGATACCCCCCAACTTCGCCCTCCATCCCGACACTCGCCCTTCGCCATCGTGACCTTCGTCCGCCGCCGATCATCGGCGGCCCCACCGAAGATCACGAAAGGCCGATCCATGCGACCCGACCTCGCCGTTTTGCCGCCGCGCTTTCTGCGCACCAAGGAAGCGGCTGAATTCCTCAGCCTTTCCGCCCGCACGCTGGAGAAACATCGCACCTACGGGACTGGCCCGGCCTATCGCAAGCTCGGCGGGCGCGTCGTCTATTCGGTAGACGATCTCGAAGCTTGGGCCGCGCGTGGCGCGGTGACCTCGACCTCCGATCCGCGGGGCAACGTGCTGCCTGCCAAGCGTCAGGTGCAGCCGCTTGTGGCGCAGCCTGGCCGCTTCGCACGCTGATCGCGGTTTCAGAATGGCGGCGCGGCATCAGTCCCTCTCGGAGCGCGGACAGCTCGACCTGTTCCGGGCGCTCCCCGGCGATTTCGCGCCACGAGACGCGCAGGATCTCATGGCCTATCCGTTCTTCTCCCTCTCCAAATCCCATCGCGTCGCGCCGATCGACTTTTGCGCCGGCAAGATCGCGATCCGGGTCGAGGCCGTCCCCGATCACGGCATGGCGACCATCTGGGACGCCGACATCCTGATCTGGGCCGCGAGCCAGATCGTCGAGGCCCGCGACGCCGGGCTTCGCACGTCGCGCCTGATGGCGGCCACCCCGTATGAAATCCTCCGGTTCATCGGCCGCGGCACGAGCTTGCGCGATTATCAGCGCCTGAAGGCGGCGCTCGATCGGCTCCAGTCCACCACGATTTCGACCACGATCCGCCAGCCCACCGAGGGCCGTCGGCATCGCTTCTCGTGGATCAACGAGTGGAAGGAGCGCACCGACCGCAACGGTCGGCCTGACGGGATCGAACTGATCGTGCCCGACTGGTTCTACCAGGCCGTGCTCGACGACGCGCTCGTGCTGACGATCGACCGCGCCTATTTCGATCTCACCGGTGGGCTCGATCGCTGGCTCTACCGCATCGTGCGCAAGCATGGCGGCCGGCAGCGCAATGGTTGGCGTTTCGACTTCCGCCATCTTCACCAGAAGTCCGGCGCCTCGTCGCCCTTCAAACGCTTTGCCTTCGAGCTGCGCGACATCATTCGCCGCCAGCCTCTGCCCGGCTACACGCTGTTTCTCGAAGTCGAAATCGGCGGGCGGATGCTGCTCGCCTTCGAGCCGGTTCCGGCCTGTGGACAGGCTGTGGATAGCGTCGTGCCATCGGGAACCGGCAGGCGCGTGCTATCGGGAACCACCCCCTCGTGCCATCGGGAACCGAAACAGGGCCTAACCCTTGGCACGAAAAGCGAAATTCGCTCCCCTAACTTAGAGTCTAACAGAGAATCTAACTCTGTAGGGCGCACGCGCGAGGTGGAAAACCTCATCCGCGACGCCGCAAAGGCCCTTCGCGGCGCCCGCAAGCGGCCGACAGTCCCAACGGCCGACGTCCTGACCGCGCCGTTGCTTCCTCTCCCGCTACCGGGGAGGAAGCCATGATCGTCGCGCTCCTCAACCAGAAGGGCGGCGTCGGCAAGACTACGCTGGCGCTGAACCTCGCAGGTGTTTGGGCGCGGCAGGGCAAGCGCGTCACGCTGATCGACGCGGACCCCCAAGGCTCCGCGCTCGACTGGTCGCAGCAACGTGCCCGCGAGGGCTTGCCACGGCTGTTCGGCGTCGTCGGCCTGGCGCGCGACACGTTACACCGGGAAGCGCCGGAACTGGCGCGCACTGCCGACGTGATCGTGATCGACGGGCCTCCGCGTGTCGCCGCGCTGATGCGCTCGGCGCTGCTCGCCGCCGACCTGGTGCTGATCCCCGTGCAACCGTCACCGCTCGATGGCTGGGCTTCGGCCGAGATGCTGGCGCTTCTTGCGGAAGCGCGCATCTACCGGCCGGACCTCGCCGCCCGCTTCGTGCTGAACCGATGCGGCGCGCGCACCGTGCTCGCCCGCGAAACGGCCGAGACGCTGGCCGATCACGATCCGCCCGTGCTCACCGCCACCATCGGCCAGCACGTCGCCTTTGCGGTTGCCGCGCAGTCGGGCCGGCTGGTGTCCGAACTGGACGACGACACGCCCGCCGCGCGTGAGATCGCGGTGTTGGCAGCGGCGATCGATGCAGTCGACACCGGAAGGACGACGCCATGAGCGAACGCCCGACCCGTCGCGGCTTCGCTTCACGCCCGGCCGATCCAGAGCGCTGGATCAAGGCCGCAGATAGCGCGGCGCGCGACAGCAATGCCGACGGTTTCACCGCGCGGCTCACCATCGACGTGACGCCGAAGCTGCGCGGCCGGATCAAGATCGCCGCGTTCGGGCGCGGCATCACCGTCGCCGACATGCTGCGCGATCTGCTCGCGCGCGAATTTCCCCCGACTATCGAAGGAGACCACCCATGACCGGCAACGCGGTTCCCCGCGTGCGCGGCGGCCCGGTGCCGATCGCGCAGGCATCCGACAACCTCACCCATGTCGAACTGACCTGGGTGGAAAAAAGAATCGAGAACTGGATCAGGTTCGGCCGCGAAGCGCGCGAAACCATCCTTGATCGCCGCCGCCGTGCGCTGTCGTTCCGGCCCGGCAGCACCTTCGCCCTCGTCCGTTGGGCGTCCAACGACTTCGGCACGATCATCTCGCGCATCGACATCGTGCGCGCCGTCAGGCCGGGTGAAGCCTATCAGACGCTGCCCTTCGTGCGCCCCGGCGGTGACATTCTCCTCAAGATCGAAGGCTGGCCGAAGGTTCAGCAGGTGCTCCGCCATATCGATGCGGTGGAAGCCGCCGGGATCGACCCTTGCGAGGTCGCTGCCGATCACTGGCGCCATGTCGCCAACCGTCTGAGCGCCGGACATGAGCCGCGTCCCTACACGGCCGAGCGCCATCAGGCGTGGCTCAAGCGGCGGGAGATCGAGGGATGACCCGCTTCGGCTATGTCATGGTGACGTATTTCTCGATCATGGGCGTCGCCATCGCGTCGTTCGTTCCGACGCCGCTACGCCTCGTGTGGAACGCCTCGGCCAGCGTGCCAATCGGCCTCTATGACCTCGATCCGCCCCGCCATCTGGCGGTCGGCGATCTGGTCGCCGTCATGCCGGACAAGCCGCTCGCCGATTTCATGGTCGAGCGCGGCTATATCGGGCGCGGCGTGCCGCTGATGAAGCGTGTCGCCGCACTTCCCGGTCAACAGGTCTGCCGCACCGGCGATGCCGTGACGGTTGATGCCGTGCCGATCGGCGGCGCGCTCGACCGCGACAGACGTGGCCGTCCGCTGCCGGTCTGGCAGGGCTGCCGCCGCATCGCGGATGGCGACATCTTCCTGATGAACCCGTCCGTCCCCGACAGCCTTGATGGCCGCTATTTCGGCCCGATCCCGGCACGCACCGTCATCGGCAAGGCGACGCCGATCTACACCGACGAGGCCGGCGATGGCCGTTTCGTTTGGCGCGCCCAAACCTCAACGACCAGCCACTGACCCGCTTCCCATCGGCGGGAGCGGTGCTCGCCGATGGGTCTTCCAACGCCACCGCCAAGGAAACCAACATGCCACAGATCGGCACATTCACGCACGACGACGACGGCATTGGCTTCGTCGGACATCTGACGACGCTGATGCTGGCTCAGGACATTCTCATCGTCGCGGCAGAGCCGTCCGACGCCGAGAACGCGCCCCAGTATCGCGTTCATATCGTCGATGGCGAGACCGGAGAAGCGGGCGCGGAAATCGGCGCCGGCTGGAAGCGCACCGGCGAACGCGCGGGCGAATACATTGCCGTGGTGATCGACGATCCGGCGCTGCCGCAGCCGATCCGCGCCAACCTGTTCCGCAACGACGATGCGGGCAAGGACTGGTCATTGCACTGGAGCCGTCCCGCCAAGCGCGACGCGAAGGACTGACGCCATGCGCAGCACCGTCTTCCTTCTCCTTTCCGGCCTCGCGCTCGCTTGCGCTCAATCCGTGCCGTCGCTCGCCGATCCCGTCGCGACCGCTCGGCCAACGCCGCGCGATCCTTACGCCGATCACATCGCGGAAGCGGCACAGCGCTTCGAGCTTCCGGCGGCATGGATCAAGGCGGTGCTGCGCGCGGAAAGCAATGGCGATCCGCGCGCCGTCTCGCCCAAGGGCGCGATCGGCCTGATGCAGATCATGCCACAGACCTGGGCGGGTCTGCGCGACCGTCACCGTCTCGGTGCGGACCCATACGACCAGCACGACAACATCATCGCGGGCGCGGCCTATATCCGCGAGCTGTTCGACCGCTACGGCTCGCCTGGCTGGATCGCCGCCTACAATGCCGGTCCCGGTCGCTATGAGGCGTCGCTGAGCGGCCGTCCGCTGCCATCCGAAACCCGCGCCTATGTCGCCAATGTAGCACCAGCGCTGGACGGCAACGGAGCGACCAGACCTACCGTCGTGGCGGCAGTCGATCCGCTGGCGTGGACCCGTGCGCCGCTGTTCATCGGACAGCCGGATCGCCGCCCCGCTGCCGATCCTGTGCAGGCCGAGCGCTCCTCGACCGATGCGGGACAGACGCCGACGGTGCGCGATGTTTCCGCCATCGTGCCGCAATCCGGCGACCTGTTCGTCGCCCGCGCTGATACGGGGACGATGCGATGAGCGCCGTGGTTCCCGATCGCACGATAGCGGGCGCTGGCGTATTCCAGAGAGCGCAGAGGTGGAGCACAGGCAACACGACCGAAGGATGGCAGGATAAAAGGCCGAGAGGTGCGGCTTGTGGCGGTCGTGTTGTTTCAAGGGGTTATGGCGCATTTTCGCGAGGTGCGCGGGTTTCCCGCACCTCGCAGCCATGCCAATTTCGTTATGATTTCCCGCATTTGGCGCGATGTGCGGGGTCTCGACCATGACCGACGACACCGAGTTTCGCATCCGGCC
>CALSBD010000088.1:0-9152 GCA_943373055.1 Rhizobium sp. Q54 | reverse complement strand
CCTCGGCTTCACGCACCTGCAAAAGCTTTTGCGGACCGGACAGGTGCGCGTCGACGGCAAGCGGGTAGAAAGCGCCACGCGGCTGGCGCCCGGCCAGGCGATCCGCGTGCCGCCCTTGCCCACCGATGTGAAAGGGGCTGCACCGTCGGGCAAGCTCAGACCCGTGACCAATGCCGCCAGCGCCTCAAAGGACGCGGAGTATCTGGCCTCACTCGTCCTCTATGAGGATGACGACCTCATGGTGATCGATAAGCCGGCCGGTCTTGCCGTCCAGGGTGGATCCGGGCTTAGCCGCCACGTCGACCAGCTGCTTGAGGCGCTGCGCGACGCCAAGGGCAACAAGCCACGCATCGTCCACCGCCTCGACCGCGAGACGTCGGGGTGCCTGGTGATTGCCAAGAAGCGCTCCATGGCCGCCGAGCTCGCCTCGAGTTTCCGCTCGCGCGCGGCCAAGAAAACCTATTGGGCGCTGTGTGCCGGCGTGCCCAAGCCCCGCCAGGGCCGGGTGTCGACCTATCTCGCCCGTGAGGAAGGCGACGAGCGCATGAAGATCGCCCGCCACGGCGACGACGGTGCCTCGCACGCCCTCACCTACTACGCGGTGGTCGATCAAGCGGGCCAGGGCCTCTCGTGGCTCTCCTTGAAGCCCGTGACCGGCCGCACCCATCAGCTGCGCGCGCACACGGCCCATATCGGCCACCCGATCGTGGGTGATCCGAAGTATTTCGACAAGAAGGATTGGGACCTGCCCGGCGGGGTGCAAAACCGGCTGCACCTGTTGGCACGCCGGATCATCCTGCCCCATCCGCGCACCAAGTCGCTTCTTGATGTCACGGCCCCCTTGCCGCCACACATGCGCCAGTCATGGAACCTCTTGGGCTTTGACGACAGCGCCTATGATCCCACCGACGATCTCGACGAGTGAGCGAGGCGGCGGCGCTCACGCCGCCATGGGCAAGTGAAGCTCGTCGGCGTCGTCATGATCATCGTCGCCCGCGGTGGCAACGGCAAAGCGCGCGCGGACCACTTCATCAAGCACATCGAGATCAACGCAATAGGCGCGCAGGATCGTATCAACGAGGCTCGGGATCGGGATGATCCCATCATCAAGGGCCATCAGGACGGCCTCGATCTCCCGGTGATCAAGAAGCTGGGGCCGGACAACACCCGGCAAAGACACACTCACCATCGGAACCACGACACCACTCCACGCCACCGGTGACCTCAACACATTGAAAACATGGCGGTGGTATGGTTAAGGCCAGGTTGACGCGGCGGTGGGTTTGGCCCAGGCGGTCACATCCCGGTGAGCGCAGCCGGCTCAAGATCGTCGGGCCGCCGCATCTAAATTCTCAAGACCACAGCCTAAGGACTTGATCCCTCATGCCGAAGCGGCGGGCCCACGGATCGGAAACCGGAATGCGGCTTGACCGCTTCATCCGGATTCATTTTTCGGATGTCCCGCACGGCCAATTGAGTGCGCTGTGGCGCCGCGGCCGCGTCACCCTCAATGGCGCGCCAGCCCGACCAAATGACCTGATCCCCGCGGGCGCCGAGATCGGCCTTGAGCTGCCCAATAGCCCTGACCGCCCCGGCGCCTTGCCCCTTGTGCCCCTTTCGGCAGCCGAAGCGGCGCGACTATCGGCAATGACGCTCTATGAGGACGCCGATCTTCTGGTATTCGACAAGCCCTCCGGCCTGCCCGTCCATGCCGGCACGGGCACCAAGGGCGATCTTGACGCGCTGCGCGCCCGACTGATCGATCCCACCACCGGCGAGCGGCCGGTGCTGATCCACCGGCTCGACAAAGACACCTCCGGGGTGTTGGTCGCTGCCAAGCGCAAGGCCGTCGCGCAGCGCCTCGGTCAAGCGCTGGCCAGCCATGCGCTGGTGAAGACCTATATGGCCGTCGTCACGGGCGAGCTGACGGGCGGTGGCGTGATCGACCTCCCGCTTGCCAAGCGCGAAACGCCGGCGGGTGGCCGTGTCGTCGTCACCGCACCAACCGATCCCGATGCCAAGACCGCGCTGACCCAATGGGTCGCCACCGCCCAGGCGGCCGATGGATCAGCAACCTTGGTCGAACTCACCCCCCTCACCGGCCGCACCCATCAGCTGCGCGCCCATCTGAAGGCGATTGGCCATCCCATCCTGGGCGACCGGCTTTATGGCGCGCCCGCGCCGACCGACGCCCTGCCGCGCCTCCATTTGCACGCTTGGCGCCTCACGCTACCGCCGCCGTGGCCCGGCCCGTTGGAGGCACCCTGGCCGAGGGGGTTTTGGCGCACGGACCCTGCGTCGCCCGCCTAAAGCCGGCCCCAACAAGAGGCTACACGCCCATCCGATCGGCTCGAGTTGAACGACTTGATTGTAAAAACCTTTTTTGGGATGGTCGGCTCACCGCAGGGCAATGCCGATGGAAACCCGTACAACAATTAAGCGCATGGACGCAGCCGATTTGGATGCGTTTCGCCGTATTCGCCTGGAGGCGCTCCGCGCGGAACCATCCTGTTATGCCAGCAGTTACGACGATTGGGCGAGCTTGTCCGAGCAGGAGTGGCTGCAACGTCTGAACGATCCCATTTTTGGGGCGTTCATCGACGACGAGCCCGTGGGCCTTACGGGCTTGCTGCGACAACGCGCCAGCAAGATGGCCCACCGTGCCACGCTTGTTATGGTGTATGTGCGCAAGAGCTTGCGCGGGACTGGACTTGCCGGAAAGCTTTTGGCCGCCGTGACGGACTATGCGCGGGACATCGGCATTGTGCAGTTGGAATTGGCCGTGTCGGCGGAAAACCCGGCGGCAACGCGCTTTTATCAGCGAGAAGGCTTCATTGAGGTCGGCAGAATTCCCGGCGGCATACTGTATGACGGCCGCGCGATTGATGACGTGATGATGGTGCGTCGCATGACCGGTCTGCCGGATGCCTCACGGTCCCCTCGATAGCGTCTTTTGAGCGGGGACGCGGCTGTGGAAGCGCGCGGCATGTGGTGCCGTGCACGGGAGCGCGCGTTGCGTTTCCCTGCCGGCGACTAGCTACTCATAACGAAAGGGGCGAGGCCCTTGGCCCTCACCCTGTCATGCATCGATCTTCAATTGAAACGGGCCCCGCTCAGGCGGTCGTCGCTTCCAGGATCGCGTTGATCTGCGCGGTCACGTCGTCAATCGGCTTCATGCCATCGACGCGCTTCAGCTGGCCCTTGTCGGCATAGTAGGGCACCAGCAGGGCGGTGAGCCGGTTATACTCTTCGAGCCGGATCTTAAACGTCTCGGGATTATCGTCCTTACGCACCGGCTGCCCGGCAGCTGCTGCCTCGGCGGCGCGGCCCTCGATGCGGGCGACCAGGGCGTTTTGGTCGACTACGATTTCGATCACCGCGTCGAGCCCCATGCCTTTGGACGCCAGCATGGCCGCCAGCGCATCGGCCTGGGCGATGGTGCGCGGGAAGCCGTCCAGAATGAAGCCCTTCTTGGCATCCGGCTCTTCAATGCGGTCGGCGACAATGCCGATCACGATGTCATCGGAGACAAGGCCACCCGATTCCATCACCGCTTTCGCCTTCAGGCCGATCTCGGTGCCCGCCTTGACGGCCGCCCGCAGCATGTCGCCCGTGGAGAGCTGAACAATGCCGTATGTCTCGACCAAGCGCTGCGCCTGCGTTCCTTTGCCTGCGGCCGGCGGCCCCAGAAGAATGAGCCTCATCGACGTCCCCCCGTATCCAACACGGCGCCCGGGTTCCCGGTCCGCACCGCGACGCAGCCCATGCCGCGCCGCTCCTGGCCGCCCCCGCGGCCAAACCGCACAAGGCTCGTACGCCCCCCTCGCCTAGCGCCGCGACCCGCGCAGCTTCGAGCGTTTGATGAGGCCCTCATATTGATGCGCCAGGAGATGCCCCTGGATTTGCGACACCGTGTCCATCGTCACCGACACCACGATCAGCAGCGACGTCCCACCGAAGTAGAACGGCACGCCGGTGTAGGCGATAAGGAACTCAGGCAACAAGCACACCACGACGAGGTAAAGCGCACCCACCACGGTGATGCGAGTCAGCACATAGTCGATGTACTCCGCCGTCCGCTCACCCGGCCGGATGCCCGGGATGAAGCCGCCATGCTTTTTGAGGTTATCCGCCGTCTCGGTCGGATTAAACACGATGGCGGTGTAGAAGAACGCGAAGAACACCATCAGCGCCGCATATAGGAACATATAAAGCGGCTGACCGTGGCCCAACAGCGTGGTGACCGTGTTGAGCCAGCCGGGCGCCTCGCCCGTCTGGAACGAGCCGATGGTGGCCGGCACGAGCAACAGCGATGACGCGAAGATCGGCGGAATCACGCCCGAGGTGTTCAGCTTCAGCGGCAAATGCGACGATTGGCCCTGAACCACCTGATTGCCGACTTGCCGCTTGGGATACTGGATCAGCAACCGCCGCTGCGCGCGCTCCATGTAAACGATGAAGGCGATCACGACGACCGACAGGACAAGAAACATGAGGATGATCGGGGTCGACAGCGCGCCCTGACGGCCAAGCTCCAAGGTCGACGCCAGCGCGCGCGGCAGCTCCGCGATGATGCCGGCGAAGATGATGAGCGAAATGCCGTTGCCAATGCCACGCGAGGTGATCTGCTCACCCACCCACATCAGGAACATCGTGCCGCCCACCAGCGTGATGACCGTCGAGACGCGGAAGAACGCGCCCGGATCGGTGACCACATTGGTCGCGCCTTCAAGCCCGATGGCAATGCCATAGGCCTGCACGGTGGCCAACAGCAGCGTCAAATAGCGGGTGTACTGGTTCAGGACCTTGCGGCCCGACTCACCCTCTTTCTTCAGCGCTTCAAACGACGGCAACACCGACGTCATCAGCTGCACGATGATCGAGGCCGAGATATACGGCATGATGCCGAGCGCGAAGATCGCCATGCGACCGACCGCGCCACCGGCAAACATATTGAAAAGGCCGATGAAGCCCGTCTGCGCATTGGAGAAGGCCTGCGCCAGCGCCTGCGGATCGATGCCCGGCAGCGGCACATAGGTGCCCAAGCGATAGACAAGCAGCGCGCCCAGCGTGAACCAGATACGCTTCTTGAGGTCCTCCGCCTTGGTGAAGGCACTCCAGTTGATATTGGCAGCAAGCTGCTCGGCGGCTGACGCCATGGACGCAATCCTCTCAGGCGCCGGTCACACGGCGCGAACCCCGAACGGGCTGGTCGATTTCGGTAACGGACTTACTAACCTGTCACACGCGCCGCGGTCCAGTACCCGCAACGCACGAGACTGACATATCGCGGCCCCAAGCGGGAAGCGCAAGGGCGGGATGTCCCGAAGGCTCATCCGCGCGACGGCCCCGCGCTCCGCAGGCCCCAGACATGCAAACGGCCGGCATGGAGCCGGCCGCGCGTTTTAGTTGCCTCGCGAGGCCACCCGGAGGGGCCGGAGCAAGCCTCAGGCCGCTGCAGCAGCACCCGCCACGACGACCGTGCCGCCCAACGCTTCGACCGCGGCGATCGCCGGAGCCGAGCCACCGGCAACTTCAAGGGTCACCTTGGCGCTGAATTCGCCGCCGCCGCCAATGACGCGCACGCCATCCGGCTTCACCCGGCGCAGCACGCCGGCCTTCACCAACAGCTCGCCGGTGATCGGCGCCGACACATCGAGCTTGCTGGCGTCGATGGCGGCCTGCAGACGGCCAAGCGTCACTTCAGAGTAGTTCTTGGCGAAGATGTTGTTGAAGCCGCGCTTCGGCAGGCGGCGATGCAACGGCATCTGACCACCTTCGAAGCCCTTGATGGCGACGCCCGCGCGCGCCTTCTGGCCCTTGACACCCTTACCGGAGGTCTTGCCCTTGCCCGAGCCGATACCGCGCCCAAGGCGCTTCTTCGACTTCACGGCACCGGGATTGTCGGAAAGTTCATGGAGCTTCATCGCGCCAATCCTTCTGATCACTTCTCGTCGACGACGCGAACGAGGTGATGAACCTTGGCGATCATGCCGCGCACTTCAGGGGTATCCTGGAGCGTGCGGACGCGATGCCGCTTATTGAGGCCGAGGCCGATCAGCGTGCGGCGCTGATCGTCGGAACGGCGGATCGGGCTGCCGATCTGCTCGATGGTCACGGTCTTCGACATGGATCTGATCCTCGCTCGGTTTCGGTCACGCGTCGCCCGAAGCGTCGACGGAGCCCTCGTTACGGCGAGCCTGCAGCGTCGAGACCTTGAGGCCACGACGGGCCGCGACCGAACGCGGGCTGTCCTCGTGCTTGAGCGCGTCAAACGTGGCGCGAACCATGTTGTAGGGGTTCGACGAGCCAATCGACTTGGCCACGACGTCGGCGATGCCGAGCGTTTCGAACACAGCGCGCATCGGACCACCGGCAATGATGCCGGTACCGGCCGGAGCCGCGCGCACGACCACCTTGCCCGCGCCGTGACGGCCAAACGCGTCATGGTGCAATGTGCGACCTTCGCGCAGCGGCACGCGGATCAGGTTGCGCTTGGCGCTATCGGTCGCCTTGCGGATCGCCTCAGGTACTTCGCGCGCCTTACCGTGGCCGAAGCCGACGCGGCCCTTCTGGTCACCCACGACGACAAGCGCCGCGAAGCCGAAACGCCGACCACCCTTCACCACCTTGGCAACGCGGTTGATGTGCACCAAGCGATCAACGAATTCGCTGTCGCGTTCTTCCCGCTCACGTTCACGCTGAGCCATGTCTCAATCTTTCTCTCTGGGGACGAGCCTTGTCGCCAAGGCGGTCTCCCCAGGCGCGCCTGCGCCCATGAAATGATGCCACACGAAGCGGCGGTCGACCGGCACGCCAGCCGACGCAGTGAAGACGCCAACACAGTAAGAGGCTCCGATAGATCGAAGCCCCCTCACCGCTTGGCGCCCGGTTGACGCCGGCCCGAACCCGGACCGGCGGCGTTCGCATACCCCATCCACGCGACCTTTGGCAAGGCCGCGCGCCGGGATCAGAAATCCAGCCCGCTTTCGCGCGCCGCCTCGGCCAGCGCCTTGACGCGGCCGTGGTAGATGTAGCCACCGCGGTCGAACACGACCTTGGTGACACCCGCCTGCGTCGCGCGCTCGGCAACCAGCTTGCCCACGATCGCGGCGGCCGTCATATCGGCCCCGGTCTTGAGCGAGCCGCGCACGTCCTTCTCCAGGGTGGAGGCGGCGGCGAGCGTGGTGCCCGACGCATCGTCGATCACCTGGGCGTAGATTTGCTTCGACGTGCGATGCACGCTGAGCCGGGGACGGCCATTGGCGGCCGCCTTGATCGCCCGGCGGACGCGCTGAACGCGGCGCGCCTCGGTCTTGGCCTGTGCCATGGATCCGCTCCTTACTTCTTCTTGCCTTCCTTGCGGAAGATGGTTTCGCCGGCGTACTTGACGCCCTTGCCCTTGTACGGCTCAGGTCCGCGCCACTCGCGGATCTCGGCCGCCACTTGGCCAACCTGCTGCTTGTTAATGCCGACAACAACGATTTCCGTCGGCTTCGGGCACGTAATCGTGATGCCCTCCGGGATCGGATAATGGATGTCGTGGCTGTAGCCGAGCGACAGGTTGAGCGTCTTGCCCGCCACCGCCGCCTTGTAACCAACGCCGGTGATTTCAAGCTTCTTCTCGAAGCCCTTCGACGCGCCGACCACCAGGTTGGAAATCATCGTGCGAGACATGCCCCACAACGACCGCGCCAACTTGGACTCGTCGCGCGGGGTCACCGTGACGCCCTCGGCGGTCTTCTCGACCTGGATCAGGTCGTGCGCAAGGAACGACAACGTGCCCTTGGCGCCCTTCACGCTTACCGTCTGGCCCGACACCTCCGCCGACAAACCGGCGGGGATCGCGACGGCCTTCTTGCCAATACGAGACATGGCTTTCAGTCCTTCGTTCCGAGGCCCTGCGCGTCAGAAGACGCGGCAGAGCACCTCTCCGCCGACATGGGCTTCGCGAGCTTCGTGATCCGCCATCACGCCCTTCGGCGTCGACAAGATCACAACACCAAGGCCGTTGGCGACGCGCGGGATGTTGGTGACCGACGCGTACACCCGACGACCGGGCTTCGACACGCGCTCAATCATCCGGATCACCGGCTCGCCATCGAAATACTTGAGTTCGATTTCGAACTCCGGCTTGCCAGTTTCCGGCTCAACCTCGGCGAAGCCGCGGATATAGCCTTCTGACTTCAACACCTCGAGCACGCGGCCACGAAGCTTCGACGCGGGCGTCGACACCTTCGACTTGCGCCGCAGCTGGGCGTTTCGAATACGGGTGAGCATATCGCCCAATGGATCCGTCATGGACATGGCGACCTCCTCACCAGCTCGACTTCACGAGGCCCGGGATCAACCCGAGTGACCCGAGTTCGCGCAGAGCGACGCGCGACATCTTCAGCTTGCGATAATAGGCCCGCGGACGGCCCGTCACTTCGCAGCGGTTGCGGATGCGGTTCTTGGCGCCGTTGCGCGGCATCTCGGCGAGCTTAAACACCGCCTGGATCCGCTCGTCGAGCTGCACATCGCGGTCCATGATGACCGCCTTGAGCTCAGCCCGCTTCTTGGCATCCCGATCCACCATCATGCGACGGCGGTTGTTCTTTTCAATCGAACTCTTCTTGGCCATTGCCTTGATCCCCTGCCGTAACGGCTTACGTGCGGAACGGGAAGTTCATGAGCTGCAAGAGCTCACGGGCTTCTTCATCCGTTTTCGCCGTCGTACAGACGATGACGTCCATGCCCCACACCTGATCAACCTTGTCGTAGTTGATCTCAGGGAACACAATGTGTTCCTTGATGCCCATGGCGTAGTTGCCACGACCATCGAAGGACTTCGGGTTCAGACCGCGGAAGTCGCGCACGCGCGGCAGGGCGATCGTCACCAAACGGTCCAAGAACTCATACATGCGCACCTTGCGAAGGGTCACCTTCGCGCCGATGGCCATGTTCTCGCGGATCTTGAAGGTCGCGATCGCCTTACGGGTCCGCGTCAAGACCGGCTTCTGACCGGCGATCTGCGCCAGGTCGTCGGCCGCCACTTGGGCCTTCTTGGAGTCACTCACGGCCTCGCCGACGCCCATATTGAGCACGATCTTCTCGATCGACGGCACTTCCATGATGTTCTTGTAGCCGAACTTTTCGATCAGCTTCGGGCG
>CALSBD010000087.1:0-9159 GCA_943373055.1 Rhizobium sp. Q54 | reverse complement strand
TCTGACATGAAGCTGGTGAACCAGACGTTTGACGAGATCCGAGTGGGCCAGACGTCCGAGCTGCGCCGTCTAATCACCGCCGACGACCTTTATGTCTTCGCCGTCGCATCGGGCAACTATAACCCCATGCATCTGACAGATACCGATGTGGACGGCGACGGCGCGTTGGAACGCGTAGCACCGGGGATGTTCGTCGGATCGCTGATCTCGGCAGTGCTGGGGACCCAATTGCCGGGGCCAGGTACGCTGTATCGGCGTCAACACCTGGAGTTCCACGCGCGTGCACACGCCGGCGAGGAAGTCGTCACCCTCGTCAAGGTGGTCGAGAAGCTCGCCGACGGTCAGATCCGGCTTGAGACAACAATCCGACGCGCGAGCGACGACGCGTTGATCGTGTCTGGCGAAGCGGTCGTGCGCGCGCCGGTGGAAAAGTTTGACCGCGACGGCATCGAGATGCCCGGTCTCGTGGTTCAACGCCATCGCCATTTCGAGGCCTTCTTGGACCGCGCCCGTCCCCTGCCGGCCTTGCCGACGGCGGTCGTGTGTCCCGACGAGGAGAACTCGCTGGGCGGCGCATTAATGGCGGCCAAGGAGAGCATCATCGCGCCGATCTTGATCGGTCGGGCGGATGCGATTCGTGCGGCGGCCGCTGGCATGAACGCCGACCTGACAGGTCTTGAGATCATCGACACCGGCACCGACATCGAGGCGGCCGAGCGCGCCTGCGCGCTGGTGCACGAGGGGCGGGCGGCAGCCGTCATGAAGGGCCACCTTCATACCGACGACCTCTTAAAGCCCATGTTGGACAAAGCGCTCGGCCTGCGGATCGGGCGGCGGTTCACCCATGTTTTTGTCATGGACGTGCCCGGGCAACCCGAGCCGCTGATGGTGACCGACGCGGCGATCAACATCGCCCCTGATTTGATGACCAAGGTCGACATCTGTCAAAACGCCATCGACCTCGCGCTGTCGCTGGGCCTGGACGCGCGGGTGGGCGTGTTATCGGCGGTCGAAACCGTCAACCCCGCGATCCAATCCTCGATCGACGCCGCGCTCCTGTCCAAGATGGCTGATCGCGGGCAGATCAAGGGCGGCCTGGTCGAGGGCCCGCTCGCCATGGACAACGCGGTCGACCTTGCCGCGGCGCGCACCAAAGGGCTCAAGGGCGGCGTTGCCGGTCGGGCCAATATTCTCGTCGTGCCCGGCCTCGACGCCGGCAACATGCTTGCCAAGCAACTCGCCTTCATCAGCCACGCGGAAGGCGCCGGCCTCGTCCTGGGCGCACGGGTGCCCGTCATCCTCAACAGCCGCTCCGATAGCCCCATGTCGCGCCTTGCCTCTTGTGCGGTGGCGGCGATCCATCATTTCGCGGGTCGAAAGCCATGACGCGCGCGATCCTGACGCTCAATGCGGGGTCGTCCTCGCTGAAAGTAGCGCTTTACCCGGAAGACCTGGACCGACCGCTCGCAACCGGGCTTGTTGATCGGATTGGCCCCGAGGCGGTGATCAAGCTCAAGGACGGCGACGGTGCTGCCCTCGACGCCGCAGGCGACCTGACCAGCCATGCCGGGGCCATGGCGGCGACGATCGAAGCGTTTGAGCGGCGGTGGCCAGCCTTGTCGTTGATCGCGGCCGGCCATCGCGTGGTACACGGCGGCGCCCATCGGACGGCGCCCGACACCGTCGACGCCGCCTTGCTCGACGAGCTTGAACAGCTGTGCCCCTTCGCGCCCTTGCATCAGCCACATAATTGAGCGGGGATCCGCGCCGCGATGGTGGCGTTCCCCGGCGTTCCGCAGATCGCGTGCTACGACACCGCCTTCCACCGCCATCATCCCTGGGTGAGCGACGCCTTCGCGCTGCCGCGCACGATGTATGACGAGGGTGTGCGCCGGTATGGCTTTCATGGCCTGAGCTACGCGTTCGTCACCGGCGAGCTGCAACGGGTCGCACCACAGCTGGCGGCCGGGCGCGTCGTCGTCGCTCATCTGGGCAACGGCGCTTCGATGTGCGCGATCCACGAGGGCCGCTCGGTGGCGTCGACCATGGGCTTCTCCGCGCTCGACGGCCTGCCCATGGGCACGCGCTGCGGGCAACTCGATCCGGGCGTGATCCTGTATCTGATGGATCAGAAAGGCATGTCGGCGGCGGAGATTTCCGACCTTCTTTACAAGAAGTCCGGCCTGCTCGGCCTGTCGGGCCTGTCGAATGACATGCGCACTTTGGAAGCCGCGGATACGCCGGAGGCCCGGCAAGCGATCGACTACTTCGTTGTGCGCTGTCAACGGGAGATCGGGGCGATGGCGGCCGTGCTCGGCGGCATTGACGCGCTCGTCTTTTGTGGCGGCATCGGCGAGAACGCGCGCCTGATCCGCGCGCGTGTGTGTGAACGGTTGGCGTGGATGGGGATCGAGTTCGATCACGCGCGCAACGCCGACAACGCGATGGTGATTTCCACCGATCTGTCGCGCACCAGCGTTCTGGTCATTCCCACCAACGAGGAACTGGTGATAGCGCGCGCTGCGCGCGCGGCCGTGGTTCCCAGCGAGCGAGAGGCAGCATGAAAGGCGCTTTGAGCCCAGCCGCGGCGGCGGACCTCATCCCACATGGCGCGAGCCTGATGATCGGCGGCTTCATGGCCGTCGGCAGCCCGGAGCGGATGATCGACGCGCTGGTCGCGCGCGGCGTCGGCGACTTGACCGTGATTGCCAACGACACCGCCATGCCTGGCAAGGGCATCGGTAAACTGATCAGCGCCGGCCTCGTGCGTCACGTGATCGCGTCGCACATCGGGCTCAACCCTGAAACGCAGGCAAAGATGATCGCGGGCGAACTCACCTGCGAACTGGTGCCGCAAGGGACGCTAATTGAGCGCATCCGCGCTGGCGGCATGGGGCTCGGCGGTGTCTTGACACCGACGGGCCTGGGCACGGAGGTCGAGGTCGGCAAACAGATCGTGACGGTCGACGGCCGGCCCTATTTGGTTGAAACACCGCTTCGGGCGGATTTCGCGCTCATTGGTGCGTGGCAGGCCGATTATGTCGGCAATCTCAACTACATGCTGACGGCCCACAACTTCAATCCGATCATCGCGCTCGCCGGCCGCACTGTGATCGCCGAAGCGGACAGCATCGTGCCGGTCGGCGTGATCCCGCCCGATGCCGTCAAAACGCCAGGCGTGCTGGTTGACCATCTCCTGGTTCGAGCTGCGTGAGGAGGACCTGATGGACGCCAAGGAACGGATCGCGCGCCGCGTCGCATGCGAAATTGAGCCGGGCATGCTGGTCAATCTGGGGATCGGGCTACCCTCCCTGGTGGCAGGCTACGTGTCGCCGACGCTTGGCGTCTTCTTCCAGGCCGAAAACGGCGTGATCGGCTTGGGCGCTCGCCCGCCCGAGGGCATGGAGGATCGCCACTTGACCGATGCGGGCGGTGGCTTTGTCACGGCGGTGCCTGGGGCGGCCAGCATCGACAGTGCCATGAGCTTCGGCCTGATCCGCGGCGGGCATCTCGACATGACCGTGTTGGGTGGCCTGCAAGTCGACGAACAGGGGCGGCTGGCCAACTGGAAAGTGCCCGGCAAGATGGTCCCCGGCATGGGCGGCGCGATGGACCTGGTCACCGGCGCGGCCCGCGTCATTGTGGCCATGCAGCACGCAGCGAAAGGGGAGTCTAAGATCGTGCCCCACTGCACGCTGCCCTTGACCTCGGCGCGGCGGGTCGACCTCATCGTGACCGATATGGCCGTCATTCGTCCAGGCGACAACGGACTGACCTTGGTGGAGCGCGCGCCGGGCGTCAGCATCGAGGCGATCGTTGCCGCCACCGCGGCCGCGCTCCACATCCCCGCCGATGTGCCCGAAATGCGGATGACGAGATGACCGGGCCGTCAGCACCGGAGGCCGTGGCGCACCCGGCCCGCCTTGATCGCGTGTTCGCAGCGCTTTCCTTCGCCGCGCACGCACACGCCAATCAGCGACGAAAAGGCGCCGCCCAGGAGCCCTACATCGATCACCTCATCGAAGTCGCCGACCTCGTGCGCGAAGCCACCGGTGGGGCCGATGAAGACGCGTTGGTCGCCGCTTTTCTCCACGACGTCGTGGAAGACACACCGGTGACGATAGCCGAGCTGTCCGCCCGCTTTGGGGAAGAGGTCGCTCGGGTCGTCCTTGAAAATTCCGACGACATGTCGCTGCCCAAGGACGAACGCCGGCGCGCCCGCATCGCCGCAGCCCGTCACAAGTCAACGCGCGCCCGACTGGTCAAGACAGCGGACTTGATTTCAAACCTGCGCGCGGTAGCGAAGTCTCCGCCGGCGGGCTGGGGATGTGATCGACAGCTTGGGTATTTGGACGCTTGCCGCCAATTGATGGATGCCATGCGCGGCGCCCATCCGCTAATCGAGCAGCGTTTCGACACGGAGGCGGCGGAGGCGGAACGGATCATTCGCGCACAGATGACCCCCTCCATCGATGTCGACGCGGCTGTCGCACAGCTTGATGCGGCGGCTGGGCAGCCGGTTCACCTCGTCTACCTCGCCAATACGGAACGGACGCAGCTGGGAGAGCCGGCGATCGAGCGCCTGTGCCACATCATCGCGCGCCAGTTTCCCTCCGCCGTCATTGAGGAGGCCCACGGCATATTCGAGGGCGTGCGCCGCCCCGTGCTGATCGCGCGCATCCGGACCGATTCGACCGCCGCGATCGTGTCCCTGGCGCAACGTCTGTGCGTTGACTTCCACCAACGCTTCGTCGGCATCGAGGTCGGCGGGCGCTACTTGCGCATTTACGCCGACGACACGGCCTGAAAAGGACACGCCCCATGACCCGCCGCACCGCCATCGTCACCGGATCAACGTCAGGGATCGGCCTTGGCTTGGCTCGAGCGCTCGCCGAAGCCGGCCACAATGTGATGATGAACGGGCTCGGCGACCTCGACCAGATCGAGGCGATCCGAGCGGAGCTGGCGGCCAGCACCGGAGCTGAGGTCGCGTTCCACGGCGCCGACATGTCGAAGCCAGCCGAGATTGCCGATTTGGTCGCCGCAACGCGCGAGCGCTTCGGGGCGATCGACATCGTCGTGCCCAATGCGGGCATTCAAACCGTCGCGCCCATCGAGACGTTCGATCCCGCGCGGTTTGACTTGATTATCGCCGTCGACATGGCCGCCGCGTGGCATTTGGCCCGCCTGACCTTTGCCGACATGAAGGCGCGCAAATGGGGGCGCTTCATTGCCATCGCCTCGGCCCATGGTCTGATCGCGTCGCCCTTCAAGTCGGCCTATGTGATGGCCAAGCACGGCGTGGTGGGCTTGTGCAAGACGCTGGCCTTGGAAGGCGCCGAGCACGGCATCACTGCAAACGCGATCTGCCCGGGCTATGTGCTCACGCCCTTGGTTGAACGGCAGATCCCGGAAACCGCGGCCGCGCGTGGCATGAGCGAAGAGACGGTGATCCGGGATGTCCTGCTGGCCGCGCAATCCACGAAGCAGTTCGTGAAGGTCGAACAGGTCGCAGCACTTGCCGTCTACTTGTGCACCGACGCGGCCGCGCAGATCACCGGCACCGCCTTGCCGATCGACGGCGGCTGGACCGCTCACTAGCGCATAATCCCAGGACGTGGAAACCGGTTCCTGGAAAAGATGATGTAAAATCAAACATCTCGAGCGAAAGACACTAAAGCGGCCGCCCGCTCTGCTCTGATCGCTCTGAAGTTGCATGCTCGTGCGCGAAAACCGGGGCCCACTTTTTCGCGGCCTGCACCCAGGCCCCGCCACGACGGTCGCGCATCATCCCAAGGGATCGAACCGTCAGGCCCAGCTCACCTCGCGGTCGCGGCCCTGGCCACCGACCAGCGCAAACACGGCGAGGGCAAGGGCCGTCACGCCGATCAGCATGGTCGCATAGGCCGCGGCCATCCCCACGTCCCCACCTAGCGACTGCTGATAGGCCGCGATGGGAAGGGTTCGGGTCGCGCCGGTGTAAAGAACAATTGAGGCGGACAGCTCGTTGAATATTTCGACCCAGGCGATCGCCGCGCCAGCGATAATCGCCGGTCGCATCAACGGGACCACAATGCCAACAAATCCCCGAACCGGCGGCATGCCGAGGCTGCGCGAGGCATCCTCGAGGCTTGGGTCGATCTGATAGACCGCCGACGACGCCGCCCGTGTCATGTAGGGGAGGCGACGAATGACATACACAATGCCAATGATGGTCGCCGTACCGGTCAGAAAAAACGGTGCTCCATTAAAGACTTGCGCATAGCCAATGCCCAACACGGTGCCGGGCACCACATAGGGGATCATGACGAGAAGATCGAGGGCCCGAGCGATCGGCCCGGAATGGCGCACCACATAATAGCCGAGCGCGGTGCCAATCGTGATGGTGATGCCTAAGGCAATGGCGGCGTACGTGACGCTGTTGGTCAAGGCATCGCCAATGGCAGCCCAGGCCTTCTCGTAGTTCTGCGTGGTGAACACCCCCTGAAACACCACGCCGCGCACCTCCAGAAACGAGGAGACGACCACCACGAGGAGCGGCAGATTGGTCAGGAGCACGAACAGACTGATGCCCACGGTCAGCGCCCACGCCTGCCGAGGCGCCAACGACGCCGGCGCGCGGCGCGCGCCACCATCGTTTGACACGGTGCGCCGGGTCGAAAGCATCCGCGCCACGATGACGAGCCCGAAGGCAATGACGACCAACAACACGCTCGTCGTCGCCGCCATCGCGCCCTGGCCTCCGACCTCGGACAGGTAAAGCGAGTAGGCCAAGGTGGCGAGAACCGGAAAACGGTCGCCTTCGCCAAGGATCGCCGGCGTGCCGAAGTCCGACAAAATGGCGAGGAAAACCAACAAGGTGGCGGTAACAATCGCCGGTAACACAAGAGGAAGCGTGATCCCCAGCGTGACCAGCCAGGGCGGGCGGCCCAGGCTTGCCGCGGCGTCCTCAAGCCCAGCATCCACCCGAGCAATGGCGCCGCGCACCACGAGAAAAACCAGCGGAAACAGGCTAAAGGCACTCGCCAGGGCAATGCCGCCCGGCCCATAGACAGTCGGCAGCGCGATGCCCCAGTCGCGCGCGGCCAGCGTGACAATGCCCGAGCGACCAAACAGGATGATCCAAGCATAGGCCCCCACGAAGGGCGGCGAGAGCATGGAAAGGAGGATGGCCACCTCGATCACGGGCTTGCCGGGGAAGTGATATCGCGCAAACGCGAAGGCGAGTGGAATACCCAGCGCCAGCGCCAGCACCGAGCCCCAGGCCCCGACCGTCAAACTGTTGAATAGCGCCCGCCGAAAAAAGCCGGACCCAAAAAAGGTCGCGAAGTTTTCCAACCCGAACTGCCCCGATTGCTCGCCGATAAAGGCCTGGCGAACCAGCTCCGCCAGCGGGATCGCGACGAAGACGATCAAAATGGCAAGCATCGTGAGCGCGAACCACGTCCATGGGTCGCGCGCGGCGTCCCTCAGTCGACGCTGGGCGTGCGCCAATCGTGTCACGGGAGCCGCCGTCCTTCGGCGGTGAAGACGAGCGCCGAGGCGCCGGAAAATCCCAGTCGCACATCGGCGCCCTCGCCGGGCAGACCGGGCGCGGAAGACAAATCGGCATCGATGAGCACACCGGTTCCCGCGTGACGCAGCCTCAGGCGCGTGCGGGCCCCTAAATACGACCGCACGAGCACACGCCCGGTCAATCCCGGTGCCGCGTCCGCCCCGGGGACCAGCTGATCGGCGCGAAGACCCACGCGCAGCGCTTGGCCCGCCGTGGCCGGAGCGCGCAAGGGACGGCCAAGCGCGAACGGCGGTTCGCCAGCGATCAGCACCGCGGGATCGTCCGTGGTGCCCGCGAGGCGGGCGTCGAGCCAATTGCAGCCACCAATGAAATCGGCGACGAACGCGTTGACCGGGTCGCCGTAAATCGCTTCCGGCGCGCCCAACTGCTGCAAGCGGCCCTGGTCCATGATGGCAACCCGATCCGAGATCGCCATCGCTTCCTCTTGATCGTGCGTCACGTAGAGCGTCGTGATTCCGAGCTCGCGCTGCATCAGGCGGATTTCCTGCCGCATGTCGATGCGCAGCTTGGCATCCAAGTTGGACAGCGGCTCATCCATCAGCAGGAGCGCCGGCTCGATGACGAGCGCGCGTGCGAGGCCTACGCGCTGTTTTTGTCCGCCCGACAATTCCCCCGGAAATCGGTGGGCGAGCGGGCCGAGCTGCACGCGGTCGAGGGCGCGGGCAACCCGAACGGCGCGCTCGGCGGCCGGCACCGCGCGGGCGCGCAGGCCATAGCCGACATTGTCGGCCACGCTCATATGGGGAAACACCGCGTAACTCTGAAACACCATGCCGAAGTCGCGCCGGTGCGCGGGCAAGTCATCAATGGGTCGGTTATTGAGCGTGATGGTGCCGGCATCTTGGCGCAGGAAGCCGGCAATCGTGCGCAGCAACGTCGTCTTGCCGCACCCTGATGGGCCCAAAAGCGTGACCAACTCGCCGGACCGGATCGCCAGATCCACACCGGCCAACGCCTGGAAGTCACCGAACGACTTGGTCAAGCCGCTCAACAGGAGATGGTCGTGAGCCGCGCCGTCAACGGGCGCGGCCCCCATCGGGTTGCCAGCAGTCACGGTCATCCGCGCGTCAGCGGCGGGCAAGAGCGACATACAGGTCGCGATACTTCGGCGTATTGGCGACGACCCAAGCCGGCGACGGGTTGTTGACGGGGATCTTGTCCGCCGCCGGGACGTTGCCCGGAGCCGGCACGTCGTCGCGGATCGGACGGCGACCGAAGCGACCGACGATCGTCTTCTGGCCTTCGGCCGAGGCGATGTAGTCGATCAGCGCCTTCGCGCCGTCCGGATTAGGACCGTTGGCAATCAGGCCCATCGCATCGGCCGAAAGGGTCACGCCCTCGGTCGGATAGATGGTCTTCATCGGAGCGCCGCCGTCGATGAACCGCTGCGCGTTATCTTCCAGCGTGAGGCCCACGGCGTATTCGCCCTGCGCCACGCCGCGCGGCACCGCGCCCGAGCTGCCGGTGACGACGAAGTTGGCAAACATGCGCGTGAACAGCTCCCAGCCGGCGTCGTTGTTGGGGGCCGTATGGACGATCTGCAACATCTGGATCAGCGCGGAACCCGACTTGTCCGCCCCCGC
>CALSBD010000086.1:0-9170 GCA_943373055.1 Rhizobium sp. Q54 | reverse complement strand
GCGAGCCGTGGAACGAGCAGCTGGTCAACCAGGGCATCGGCTACACCGCGCTGACGACTGGCGAGCTGTGGACCAAGCATCCTGAGAAGGTGCTGGGCATGCGCGCGGACTGGGTGGATGCCAATCCCAAGGCCACGCTCGCCATCATGGCCGCGGTCATGGAAGCCCAGATGTGGTGCGACAAGATGGAGAACAAGCAAGAGCTCGCCGAGATCGTCGGCAAGCGGCAATGGTTCAACGTGCCGGTCCTCGACATCATCGGCCGCCTGAAGGGCGACATCAACTACGGCCATGGTCGGGTCGCCAAGGGCACCGACCTCTACATGAAGTTCTGGGGCAAGGGCGGCGCGGTCTCGCGGCCCTGGAAGTCGCTCGACAGCTGGTTTGTCACTGAAAACATCCGCTGGGGCAAGTTTGATGTGGGCACCGACATCAAGGCGCTTGTCGACAAGACCAACCGGTCGGACCTGTGGAGTGAGGCGGCGAAGCTCGCCGGCGTCACGGACGCGGTGACCGGCGACTCGCGCGGGGTGGAAACCTTCTTCGACGGCATCAGCTTCGATCCCGCCGACCCGATGGCCTATCTCAAGGCGCAAAAGATCAAGCGCGCGGCTGTTTGAGTGCTCACACCCCGCCGGGCCTGAGTTCGGCGGGGTGCCGTCCCTTGACGATCCGCTTGAAGGAGACCTCTTCGATGGCCATAACCGCGATCAAGACCGAGCCGCCGACGTCCCGCCCGCCGACGTCAATGTCGTCCGCGCCAACCGCGACCGCGGGGCCGGCCGATATCGTGCGCATCCGCCCTGGCCGCAGTGCCTCGCTGGCGCAGGTGATGAAGGGCTCGCCCAAGACGGCGAACCTTTTGGCGAATGTTATCCCGCCTTTGGTGGTGACGGCGCTTTTGTTGTTGATCTGGGAGCTGTTGTGTAATCGCCCTGGCGCCACCTTGCCTGCGCCATCGAAGATTTGGACCGACAGCTACGATCTGATCGTCGATCCCTTTTTCGTCTTTGGTAGTCAGGACATCGGCCTTGGCTGGCGCGTGCTCACCTCGCTGGAGCGGGTGGCCTATGGCTACGGTCTGGCCGCGGTCGTGGGCGTGCTCGTGGGCGCGGTGATTGGTCAGTCGATCTGGGTGATGCGGGGGCTTGATCCCATCTTCCAAATCCTGCGCACGGTGCCGCCGCTCGCCTGGCTGCCGATCTCGCTGGCGGCGTTCCAGGACGCCAATCCGTCCGCGATCTTCGTGATCTTCATCACGGCGATCTGGCCGATCCTGATCAACACGGCCGTCGGTATTCGCAACATCCCCCAAGACTATCGCAATGTCGCGCAGGTCTTGCGGCTCAATCACGCCGAGTTCTTCGCCAAGATCATGCTACCGTCCGCCGCGCCTTATATTTTCACGGGTCTGCGGATTGGCATTGGCCTCTCGTGGCTGGCCATTGTCGCGGCAGAGATGCTGACGGGCGGTGTGGGCATCGGCTTCTTCATTTGGGACGCGTGGAACTCGTCGCGCATCTCCGACATCATCGTCGCGCTCGCCTATATCGGCGTGGTCGGCTTCATCCTCGATCGCCTGGTCGCGGCGGTTGGGACGATTGTCACGCGCGGCACCGCCGCCAACTGAGGAGCGATCCGATGCCGAACCGTCCCTACTTGCAGATCGACCATGTCGACATGGTGTTCGATAACGGCAAGACGAAGTTCACCGCCCTCGTCGACATCAACCTCAAGGTCAACCAAGGCGAGGTGATCTCGCTGATCGGCCACTCCGGCTGCGGAAAGTCGACGCTCCTCAACATCGTGGCGGGCTTGATCCGCCACACCTCGGGGGCGCTGCTCCTAGAAAACAAGGAGGTCTCGGGGCCGGGGCCAGACCGGGCGGTGGTGTTCCAGAACCACTCGCTGCTGCCGTGGCTCACCGTCTATGACAACGTCAAGCTGGCGGTGGATAAGGTCCATGCCAAGCGGATGGACCGCAAGGCGCGCGATGCCTGGGTGAAGCACAATCTTGAGCTCGTCGGCATGAGCCACGCGCTCGATAAGCGGCCCGCGGAAATCTCCGGCGGCATGAAGCAGCGCGTCGGCATCGCCCGCGCGCTCGCCATGGAGCCGAAGATCCTTCTGATGGACGAGCCGTTTGGCGCGCTCGACGCGCTGACCAAGGCAACCTTGCAAGACACGCTGATGGATATTCAGCAAAAGCTGGGCAACACGGTCGTTGTCATCACCCACGATGTCGACGAGGCGGTGCTTTTGTCCGATCGCATCGTGATGATGACCAATGGTCCGGCGGCGACGATCGGCGATATCTGCGAGGTGAAACTCGCCCGCCCGCGCAAGCGGTTGGAGCTTGCCGGTGATGCGGAATACATCCGCTGCCGCTCGCGGGTGCTCACCTTCCTTTACGAACGCCAGCGCCATCCCAAGGTCGCCTGACCGGGGTGAGAGAGAGAGACGATCGCACCGGCCGGGGCCTGCTCCGGCCGTCATGCGTTTTGCCGGTCATGGTAGAGTCGGCCGACGTTGATACCTATGCCTCGGAGGGCGTCTCGGGGGAGCGCACCGCACCCAGCGGCGCCGCTGCCTGGGCAGCAAATCCGGCGAGGTAGCCCGCGATATCGGTCGGATCAAACACTTGGCCGTCTAGGCGGCCGAGATCGGGGAGGGGGGCGAGATCGTCGCCAGGCCACGGTTCACCCAAGGCGGCGGCCAGCACGTCCGGGCGGAAGGTGGCGCGCACCTTGGCGATCGCGTCGGCGGACAGCGGCGCATGGCCCCAGCGCACCATCTGGGCGTAAATCCACAAGCCATGGGCGACGAGCGGGAAGTCCAGGCCCTGGCGGTCAAACACCAGATAGTCATTGAGCGGATCGGCGGTGCCCCCGGGGCGGCGCACCAGAGCCCCGGTCAGGCAGCGGCGAATGATCGGCTCGGGCGCATTCACATAGCGCGGCTCGGCAAGCAAGCGGGCCAGCTCGTCGTGATGAGCCGCGTCGCCGCACCAGGCCATCGCGTGCGTGAGCGCGCGCAGCAATCGCGCGAGGCGATCAGGATGCGCCTCAGCCATGTCAGCGCGAAGCCCGAGCACCTTTTCGGGCGAGGCGCCCAGCATCTCCGGCTTGGTAGCAATGATGACGCCTGTTCCGGCTTCCACCGCCAGGCTCGACCAGGGCGCGCCGACGCAGAAGCCGTCAATCTGGCCCTCGCGCAAGGCGTCCGCCATATAGGGTGGCGGGACAACGACCAGGCGCACGTCGCGGTCGGGATCCAGCCCGCCGGCGGCGAGGAAGGTGCGCAGTTCGTAATTGTGGGTGGAGAACGGGTGGGTGACCGCGAAAGCAGGTTTCACGGACGCCTCGCGTGCCACCCGGCCGATCGCGCGCGCGGCGTCAAGCGCGGTTGCAAGGGCCGGCAGATCAAGGGCCGCGGCGAGCGCGGTTGAAATAGTGATCGCATTGCCGCCCAGACCCAAGGCGAGCGGCACGATCATGGGGGCGTTGAGCGCCATGAGCCCGAGATTGGACGCGACCGGCAGCGGGGCCAGCATGTGGGCGACATCAAAGTGCTTGACCACCAGCCGATCCCGCAGCGTCGCCCAGGACGCCTCGCGGTGCAGCGCCAGATCAATCCCTTCCGCCGCCGCGAAGCCCTTTTCAAAGGCGACGACCAACGGCGCGCAGTCGACCAGCGGCATGAACCCGCAGCGGATCGTCTGCAAAGAGCGGGCGGGGGGAGGGGTGTCGGTCGGCATCTTGATCCTCAGCCCAACAGATCCGCGGCGGTGACGATGCTCTTGGCGAGGTCGACGAGCTTGATGGAATCCTTCATCGCCTTCGTTCGCATCAAGGCATAGGCCTCGGCCTCGTTCAGGCCCTTCTGTTTCATGAGAATGCCCTTGGCCTTCTCGATCACCTTGCGGTCGGCCAGTTCGCTCTTAGCGGCCTTCAGCTCGGCCTGTAGGCGGGCAAACGCATTGAAGCGCGAGATCGCCATGTCGACGATCGGCTTTACACGTTCTTTCTTTAGCCCGTCGACGATATAGGCCGACACGCCAGCATCGACGGCGGCCTCAATCATTGCGGTGTCGGACTGATCGACGAACATGGCAACCGGCCGTTCGACCACGCGGCTCACCTGGAGCATGGCGTCGAGCGTATCGCGGCTGGGGCTCGCCAGGTCGATAATCACCACGTCGGGATTGAGATCGACCAAGCGCTTCAAAAGATGGGCGGTTTCGCCAATGACGAAGACGTCCTCGATACCGGCCGCGCGCAACCCTTCCACCAAGATCGCCGCGCGGACCTGGTTGGCATCAATGACGGCGACAGACAGGCGACGCGACTCCATGCCACTATTTTGAACAGGGCTACGCTTTAGGCAATAGCGCACCCCTTGGGATGACTGCGCATTGTTGAAAACCGCCAGGGACGGGCGAAGGGGCGTCCCATGGCGCCACCCATGTCTTCATGTCACCGTCAAATTAGCCCCGTATGAGCGAGTCAGGCTTTTCGCTGATCTCAGCGCGCAGGCCGCTCGCTGTCACTTCCCGCCCCAGCCGTCGCCGTCTCCCGCCGCTTCCTTCCTAAGGACATCCCGTGCGCCCGATCATCACCGACACCGTGCCAAGCTTCGTCCTGCCGAGCCCCGAGGACCGTATGACCGCCGATGGAGGCGTGTGGACCCAGGCCGAACACGATCGATGGATGGCGGCGTGGCCGTGCCTGTCGACGCTGGAGTTCGTCCCGCCGTCGCCGGCTGCCATAGCGCCGGGCGCGCCGATGCGGGTGGCGGCGTGGAACTTGGAGCGGTGCAAGTATGTCGAGGCGTCGGCGGCGATCCTGGCCGCGCGCGGGGTCGATGTGGTGCTGGCGACCGAGATGGACCATGGCTGTGCTCGGTCCGACCAGCGGCACACCACCGCCGACCTCGCCGAAACACTCGGGCTTGGCTACGTCTATGGGGTGGAATTTGTCGAACTAGCGCTCGGCAATGCGGTGGAAACCAGCGCCCATGCAGGCGAGACCAATGCGCACGGCTTGCACGGCAATGCGGTGCTGTCGCGTTATCCCATTTTGAAGGCGGCCCTCATACCGCTCGATGATGGGGGCTACTGGTATGTGAATGATCTCAAGAACGGCCAGCGTCGCATCGGTGGGCGCAACAGCATCGCGGCATTGCTTGAGACACCGGACGGGCCGATCTGGGTGGTGTCGATCCATTTCGAATCCGAATCGACGCCGCTCAGCCGTGGGGCGTCCGCCCGTCGGCTGCTGGACGGCCTTGCGACGCTTACGCCGGCCGCGCCCACGGTGTTGGGTGGTGATTTCAATGTGTTCGAACTGTCGCGCCAGGGCTTGAGCGATGCTCAGATGATGGATGCGCCCGGTTCGGTCGAACCGGCGTTCGACGTCTTCGCTGAGGCCGGTTTTGCGTGGCGCGAGGCCAATGCGCCGGGGGTGACGACGCGGCTTCACCCGCATGATCCGCGCGACCGGCGGCTGTTGCGCATCGATTGGCTGTTCACCCGGGATCTGGCCGCCTCGGATCCGTGGATCGCGCCGGCCCTTGGTCCCGACGGCACGGTGCTATCCGACCACGAAGCGATTGGGGCCGTGCTCACCCGGTCGGGGCAGTAAAGCACGCTGCACGGGCGGCGGGACGACCCTTGAGTGTGACGGCGCTGCCGGGGCAAGATGATGCAACCGCAATGACGGCCGCGTCGCGGTGTGTGTCCACCGCGGGCGAATGCGCTTATCCTGACGCACCCTGTCTCACCGCCTCTTACCGCCAACGCCGGGCCCCCGATGACCACCTTTGAACGTTACCTCACGCTTTGGGTCGCGCTGGCCATTGCGGTCGGCATTGGCCTGGGTCACGCGTTGCCGGGCTTCTTCGCTCAGCTGGGCGCGCTGGAAGTGGCGAAGGTCAATTTGCCGGTGGCGGTTCTGATCTGGGCGATGATCATCCCCATGCTCATGAAGATCGACTTCGCGGCCATGCTGCAGGTGGGCGCGCATTGGCGGGGCATCGGGGTTACTTTGATCGCCAACTGGGCGGTCAAGCCGTTCTCGATGGCGGTGCTTGGCTGGATTTTCATTGGCTGGCTCTTTCGCCCGTTGCTGCCGGCCGATCAGATTGAAAGCTACATCGCCGGCTTGATCTTGCTGGGCGCCGCGCCGTGCACGGCGATGGTGTTCGTGTGGTCCAATCTCTCGCGCGGCGATCCGGCCTTCACCTTGAGCCAAGTCGCGCTCAATGATGCGGTGATGGTGGTGGCGTTCGCACCCATCGTCGCGCTGCTATTGGGCGTGTCGGCGATCATCGTGCCGTGGGAGACCTTGCTGATCTCCGTGGCGCTGTTCATCATCGTGCCGGTGGTGATCGCTCAGGGCCTGCGCGCCTGGCTTGGTGGATCGCAAACGCCGCGCGCGGTCGCGTTTGCCAAGCGGGTTCAGCCCGTGTCGATCGCGGCGCTGTTGTTGACGGTGGTTTTGCTGTTCGCGTTTCAAGGTCAGCAAATCCTCGATCAGCCGGTGATCATCCTGTTGCTCGCGGTACCAATCTTCCTCCAAACCCTGTTCATTTTCGGCTTCGCCTATCTCCTCAACCGGTTTGCCGGTGAGGCGCACTGCATCGCCGGTCCGTCCGCGCTCATTGGCGCGTCGAATTTCTTTGAGTTGGCGGTGGCGGTGGCGATCAGCCTGTTTGGCCTTCATTCAGGCGCGGCCCTGGCCACGGTGGTGGGTGTGTTGATTGAGGTCCCGGTGATGCTGGCGCTGGTGGCGATCGTCAATCGCACCCAGCGTTGGTATGAGGCGGGCGCCACGGTGCGCCAACGCGCATCGCGGTCATAAGCCGTGACCCGTTGATCTACACGGCGCTTCTATCGCGTTGTCTTCGCGGGCTCATTTGTGAACAACCAGACCCCCATTTTGCGCAGCAGGTTCAAGTCCAGCGGGGCGCGTTGCACCGCGTCGCGGAGCCGCATTTGCGTGTGTGCGGCACACACAAAAACGCGGGCCTGATTGCCTCAGGCCCGCGCGTGTCATGTCGTCCGGTCCGCCGTGAGGGGTACAGGGGAGGTCAGCCCGACAGCGTCACCTCGTGGGACTTGAACGAAATCCCCTTGGCGCTCGCCGTCGCCGAGGCGATCTTGCGGATCGTGCCCCAGCAATGCTTGTAGTCCGGCAAGACGAGTTCATTGACGCCGGGATTGACCACGTTGCCCTGGCTGCCGGCGGGCGAGCCAAACACCATGGCGACGTGATTGCGCTTCAAGGTCGGCATCGGATAGGCCATGCCCTGGGTCACGCCATTGTCGTTGACGATTTCCAGGAGATCGCCCGGCTTCAAGCCGAGCTCGACCATGTCGTCGGGATGCATCTCGACGAACGGGTGCGGGTAGCGGTCCTGGACGAACTCGTTCTTCTGATCGAGGAACTGGTTCTGCCAGAAAATATTGGCGCGCACGTTGTTGATCCAGAAGCGGTGCGCGGCTTGCTCGCGGGCCTTGCCCGCCGCCTGCCATCCTCGCCAACCTGCCGCGCAAAACAGCGCCAAGCCGTCCTTGCGGCCGTGCCGGGTGAACTTGCCGTCGGTATAGAGCCGCTCGGTGCCGACGAGCTTGCCGTCCTTGAAGCCGACGACGGGTTCTTGGACGCCATTGTTGCCCATCGCGCGCAGGCGCTCATAGGTCACGTCCGGGTTGCCCTTGTTGTACCCGTCCATGAAGGCGTCTTCTTCGGTGGACCAATCATAGCCCTTGAATTGATCGGCGTAGGCGGTCTTGCCCATGGCGCGCAGCACGCGCTCCATGTTCTGCGCGATGCCGGCGGCGATCAGGCAATCCGGGCGGGAGTTGCCGTAGGGGTCCATGTACTTTTCCGACAGGCGCAAGCGCCGTTCGCCGTTCATGGAGGTGAGGTTCATCTCATTGGCTTCGCAGGCCGGCAGGATCACGTGGGCGTTCTGGCCGATCTGGCTGTGGATGATGTCGACATCGACGACGAACAGGCCGCCCGCACTAATCGCGGCCAGGATGGCGTCGACCATCTGCTCGCGGGTGCCGCCGGCCGCCGCGTCGATGGCGTCCTTCACCATGTCGGACCGGCGCTTGTGGACCCGCTTGAACTCCGAGGCGTTCAAGGTGGTCTTGTAGTGGTCGCACGCCCAGATGTGGTGCACGCCACCCAGGCCCCGGATCAGGAATTGGTCGACATACTCCGCCGGCCGGCCGACATGGCCGTCGGACGGGCGATAATAGCCTTCCTGGTGGCCGCCGAGCCGGCAGACACCGCCGCCCTCGCGGCCGATATTGCCGGTCGCCAGCGCGATGTTCACCAGCGCGCCGATGGTGCGGTAGTTGTCATTGCCCCAGATAATGCCCTTCTCATAGGCCGTCACGCACTTGCGTCGGCTGGCGTCGGCCTTCGGCTTGGCGATCCACTCCGCCGCCTTGACGATGTCGGCCGCGGCAATGCCGCAGATCTCCGCCGCCTTGGCGATGGTGGTGCGGCAGGTGGCGAGCGCGTGCTCGAGGCTGCCCAGGCTTGCCGGATGCGCCTCATCCTCGGGCGTGGCCATGCCGCCTTGGAAGGTTGACTTGGCGATGAAGTCCTTGTCGATCCAGCCCTTGTCGACGATCTCGGTGAAGAGGGCGTTGAACAGCACCATGTCGGTGCCTTCTTTGATCGCCAGATGAAGCACGTTGTCCTTGCCGGCAAACTGCTCCGAGGAGGCGATCGTCAGGGTTCGGCGCGGATCGACGGCAATGAACTTGGCGCCGTTGCGCAGGCCCGGAACCATGTGGTTCAGATAGAGATTGGTCTGCGTCTCCATGGAGTTGGCGCCAACCATCAGGATCGTGTCGGTGACCTGATAATCCTTGTAGGCATAGTTCAGCTCATCGACGCCCATGTCGCGGGTGGAGTGCACCTCGGAGTTATAGGCCGGCCGATTGTGGATGCGGCAGTTCTTGACCTTCATGCTCTGGAAATAGAGCTTGCCGGTCGCCCAGGTGTTCTCATAACCGCCGGCCGAGCCGCCATGGTCGAACATGGAGACGACGAGATCGTCCTCCGAGCCCTCGGTGACGACGCGGGCGGTGACCTGCGCGACCAAATCGAGGGCGTCATCCCAGGAGGTCGGCTGCCAGGTGCCGTTGC
>CALSBD010000085.1:0-9171 GCA_943373055.1 Rhizobium sp. Q54 | reverse complement strand
GCCAATCGAGAAGGCGAGCGACACGGGCACCGCGTGGCCATCAAGCGACATCACCCGCACGGTGATCAGGTGCGTGCCTTGCGGCGGATTGGTGGGCGCGGGGATCTCAAGCGTGCCGTCGCGGCTCACCGGCGACCCCGCCGCCAGCGGCTGATCATCCGGGCCCAACCACCGCACCAGCACGGGCGAGACCGGTTCATTAAAGCTGAAGCGGATCACGCTCGGCGCGGCGGCAAGCACCGCGCCGGACGGTGGATCGGTCGACAACAGCTGCGCGTGCGCCCGCGCCTGGAGCTGAGCCGGTGGCGAGACAAGCGCGGACAGCGCCAGGCAAACCAGAAAAAACAGCCGAGCCATCAGGCTCACCCCGCCAATCGAAACCACAGGCGAACAGGCCCCGCCGCAACGGGCGGGGCCTGCGACCGATCAATGGCCACTCTTGGCCGGCACCAGCTTCACACCCGGGGCGGGCGACGGCAGGGCATGCGGGTCTTGGCCGGCGGCGGGGATTTCGATCCACCGCTCGGCCCCGACTTCGCACTCCTGCACGGTGGGGAAGTAAACGACCGTGTCAGCCTCCAACGTATCGGCGAACCGACCGCGGAAGACGAACTCGTCATAGTGCTCGTCGAGCAACTTGCCGGTCCAGACGATCTCAGTCACGCCCTCACTGAGGTCGGACCCGAAGTACTTGTAGGTATTCTTGTACTTGCCCTTCACAGTCTCCAGCGTCCAGCCAGCCTTCGGCATCGGCTTGACGGCGATGAAACCTTCGGGGATTTGCACGCGCACCTTCAGGGTCGGTGACCCCTCGCAGCCGTGGGGCACGCGCAGCACCGCCTTGTAGGTGCTCTTCACGGGCGCCGTGGCAGCTTCAAAGGTGGCATGGGCGAACGCGGTGACGGTAGACGCGACGACAAGCGCGGCGCCAAGAAAAACGAACTTCATGATGGACCCTCGAATTGGTCGATTGAACGGACAGGCGTCCAGCCGGGCCTTGCCCGTGCGGATCGCCGGATGTGTCAAAGCGATGGTTCAAAGGGTGAGGATTGGCGGATCGCGGGCCCGGGGCCGATCAATCGACAACCGCGCGGTCGGCTCAACCAGCAGCGCCGCGCGTGACTTCAAAATCAGGGACCGGGGAATGATAAGCCCAGCCGCGGCCGGTGGCGCAAGCTGGCAGGCGGCGAACAGGCACGCCTCGCACACCGTCAGATGTGGGGAGTGGTCGGAGTCAGGCCCAACGGGCGCAGCGGTCGTGACGCAGATATCGGGCGCGGCCTCGCCGGGGAGCGTGTAGGCGCTCCAATCAATCGTCGACGGCGCCGCGTTGGCGGGTGAGATCAGCTGAGGATGGTGGGCAAACGCGGAGAGGATCGCGGCCCAGGCATAGGCCACGATCACCCACCCCCGCAGGTGATGCCGCACGTTCGTCCGCATCGGTTCTCAAAACCAGGTTGACTGAAACCACCTCTTGACCAGGACCCGTCCCCCAGCCGCCTCAGGGATTCCACGACCCCATATGATCGCAACATCGCCGCCGCGACAAGCCGGTTGCGGCGGCGCTGGTGGCAAAAGCGACGCGATCATTTCGACGGGACCAAGGCGACCGCGTCAGCTTGCCATCGTCACGCCTTGGACAAACGGTTCAAATAGTGGAAAGTCCGTGCTGGGGCGTCTAGCGCGACGCATGGGAACAAGGTGGGACGGTCGAGGATGGCGCGGACATTTGATCCACACAGGCTCGCCAAGCCGCATGTGTACTTGTGGCGGATGGTGATCTTCTTGGTGATTGCCGGCTTTGTGGTGCTCATTCTGTATCGCCCGATCATCAATGCCTTCATGGCCAATCCGGGCCTCAACGGCCTCATCGTCGGCGTGCTGCTCTTGGGCACCGTGCTCGCGCTCCTCCAAGTGCTGCGGCTGTTTCGCGAGGTGCGCTGGGTCAATAATTTCCGCCGCGGCGATCCCGGTTTGGCGGTCGACGACCCGCCCCGGCTGTTGGGGCCGATGGCGTCGCTCCTGCAAAACCGTGGCGGTCGCGCGGCGATCACCCCGGAGGTGATGCGCTCGATCCTCGATACCATCGCCTCGCGCCTCGATGAGACCCGCGACATCACCCGCTATTTGGGTGGTCTTCTGGTGTTCCTGGGCCTGTTGGGCACGTTCTGGGGCCTCACCGAAACCGTCAGCGCGGTCGGCACCGCGATCAATGCACTCGATGTCGGCCAGGGCGAGCTGGGTCTGATGTTCGAGGAGCTCAAGCAAGGCCTCGCGGCGCCACTGGGCGGCATGGGCGTGGCGTTCTCCTCATCGCTGTTTGGCCTGTCCGGATCGCTGGTCGTCGGCTTCCTCGATCTCCAAGCAAGCCAAGCGCAAAACCGGTTCTACAACGAGCTCGAAGAGTGGTTGACCGCTATTACCGAGCCGACCACGCCGCAAGCAACATTGGCGTCGGCGGCCTTGGCCGGTGGCGGCACGACGCCGGAGGGCGCCTCCGACCTGCGCGCCGCGATCGATCGGCTGACCAAGATCGTGCAGGAAACCGGCGCGTCGAAATCAACCGCGGCCATGGCCAATCTCGCAGAAGGCATCCAGGGCCTTGTTCAGCACATGCGCTCCGAACAGCAAATGATCCGCTCCTGGGTCGAACAACAGGCTGAACAATCCCGTCAGATGCAGCGCCTCATCGACCAGCTGTCGGCCGATGTCGAGAAAAAGCCGGGAGAGTAAGCCATGGCCCTCAGCCGCGCCCGCCGTCGCGACACTCGGGTCGACTATTGGCCCGGCTTCGTCGACGCGCTGTCGACGCTCTTGCTCGTCATCATCTTCTTGCTGTCGGTGTTCATGCTGGCGCAGTTCTTCCTGTCGCGGGAAGTGACCGGCAAGGACACGGTGCTCAACCGGCTCAACTCGCAAATCGCCGAGCTCACCGAGCTGTTGGCGCTCGAGCGCGCCGGGGCGCGCGATTTGCGCAGCCAGTTGGAGGGCCTGTCCGCGAGTCTGTCGGCAACCGCGGCCGACCGTGACCGGCTGCAAGGCCTGCTCGATTCACAAGGGGCCGCCGCCGCGGCCGCCGGCGCGGGCGCGACCGCGGCCAACACCGCCTTGGAAGATGAACGGCGCACCTCGGCCCGCGCGTTGGCGCAGGTGGAGCTGCTCAACCAGCAGATCGCCGCTCTTCGCCGCCAGATCGGCGCGCTGGAAGACGCGCTCGACGCCTCTGAAAACCGCGACCGCGAAAGCCAGGCCAAGATCGCCGATCTCGGCAAGCGCCTCAATGTGGCGTTGGCGCAGCGCGTGCAAGAGCTGCAGCGCTACCGCTCCGACTTCTTTGGCCGCTTGCGCGAGATCCTAGGCGGGCGCGAAGGCATCCGCGTGGTCGGCGACCGCTTCGTCTTCCAGTCGGAGGTGCTATTCCCCGCCGGCTCCGACACGCTGGCCTCGCCGGCCGCCCGCGAACAGCTGGATCGGCTTGCCGAAGGCTTGAAGCAGCTCGAGCAGGAAATCCCGCCCGAGATCAATTGGACGCTGCGCGTCGATGGCCACACCGACCCCCGCCCGATCAACTCCGTGCGCTTCCCGTCCAACTGGGACCTGTCGGCCGCGCGCGCCATCTCCGTGGTGCGATACCTAATCGACAAGGGCATCCCGCCGCGCCGTCTGGTCGCCGCCGGCTTTGGCGAATTCCAGCCGCTTGAAGAGGGCTCGACGGACGAGGTCTACGCGCGCAACCGCCGTATCGAGCTGAGGCTGACCGACCGGTGAGCGCGTCCTCCTCGCCTGACGGTTCGGCGTCCCCCGCGGCACCACGCTTCACCTTGCGGCCCTATCAAGCGGACCGCGACCGGGAGGCGTCGCTTGAGCTGTGGCGGGCCACCTGGCAGGTCGCCTTCCCGTCGATTGACTTCACCGCCCGCTTGCCCTGGTGGCGCGAACGCTGGACCACGGAGCTGGAACCGGCGTTTCGCATCATCGTCGGCGACATCGACGATGGGGTGGCGGGCTTCACCGTCGTCAACGTGGCCGCGCGCTATCTGGATCAGATCGTGGTGGGTCCGCGCGCCTGGGGCACGGGCCTTGGACGCGCGCTGATGGACGACGCCAAGGCGGTCTGTCCGAGCGGGCTCCTGCTCGACGTCAACAAGGATAATGCCCGCGCGGTGGCGTTTTATGCCCGCGAAGGCTTCGTGGTGACCGGCGAGACGGTCAATCCCCGCTCGGGCCTGCCGGTGCTCAAACTCGCCTGGACGCCTGAGAGCGTGACCCCAATAAGTGGAAACCGGTTATTGGGCGATGATCACGCGTAAACATAGATTGAGAGCGCCAAAGGGTCCTCGAGCACACGCGCGAGATCAGCCTTGCCCGTCGGGTCGATCCGCCGGCCGGGTGATCGAGCGCAGTTGCTCGAGGATACGGTCCAACACGTCGCTGCCATCACCAAACGGCCGGGGTGGGGGCGCGGGCGGCGCGGCGGACGGTGGATCGTTGCGATCCGCATCGACGACCGGTGCGGCTGGCGTCTCATCGGCGCGCGCCACGGGCGAGACCGGCGCCAGCGGTGAGACCTGCCACCAGCCCTTGCGCGGCGGCGCGGGTGGCTCCTGCGGCCCCGGTTCGATCGCCTCGGGATCATCGCCCTGGGTGTCATCGTCGGGTGCGTCCAGCGCCTCAACGGGCTCAAACGCCGGGCCCGTGTTGGTCTGCGGCGCGGCCGGCGCAGCGCCGACCCCCTCCGCGTCGACCACGGCCAGCGCGTCGGTGGCCCCATCCGGTTCGGATCCCGTCAACACCGTGTCGGGCTCCCGGTCGCTCAGGCCGGGATCCAAATCATCAGTGTCCGCATCGCCGGCCTCATCGGCGGGTCCCAGCGCGCCGGGATCTTCGTCCGCCGCCGTGTGATCGCCATTCAGGTCGCCGTTAAGATCACCATTGAGATCGCTCTCTGTCTCAGCGCCGTCGGCCTCGGCCCCCGCGTCAAGGTCATCGCCGTCAGCAGGGGTGTCTTCCGCGAGGCCCGCATCGGACGGCGCGCCGTCGGCGTGCGTCGGCATGCCGTCGGTATCGTCAAGCGGCTGCGTATCTTCGGTCGATCCAGCCTCACCGCCGTCCGTCGCTTCCAGCACCGTGCCGTCAGCAGGCACCGGCGTGCGCGGCAAGGCCGAACGCATCCACCAGGCGACATTCTTGCGATCCGGTTCCTGGAGCTCCAGGCCCGCGCGCTGCGCAAGGCGGACCACCTGACGCTGAAACGCCTTGGCGAGGTCTTCCGCCGCCACACCGGGCGCCAGATCAAGCCCGGTGAACTGGATGCCCTTCAGCACAAACGCAATGTACTTCGGATAGATCATCCATCCGGTGGCCGCCTCGATCCGCTCGCCAACCCCCTTGACGGTCTTGTTGAGCGAGAAGCCCTTTTCGTTCACATCCGCGGCGATCGCCTTGAACATCTCGGCATAGACGACCGGCGCCAGATACGGCACATCGGTCTCTTCCGCGATCGCCCGCGCCATCGGCCGCACGCGGTCGGGCAAGGACGGCAGCCGCACGCGCGTACCGGAGGCCGGCGCGGCACTCCCCCCCGTTGGGCCGGCGGCTTCGGCATGACCGGGCGCTTCGGTCTCGCGCGGCTCGACGACGCTGGGGGCCGGCACGAACACCGGCATCGGCGCCGCCTGGCGCGAGCGCTCGCGGCGGGCGAAGTCCAATGTCTTGGCCAGGAGGTCCATCAGCGCCGGCTCGGGGATCAAGCCATCGCACATGGTCTTGTAGGCCTGCGCGGTCACTTGATTGGCAAAGATCACCGTGCGGCGGTCATACGCCGTCAACCGGGTCAACACCGGTGTAAAGTCGGCGTCGGACGACAGGATGAAAAATTCGTCAAACGGTGTCTTGTGTTCAAGCGCGTCCAGGATGTCCATCACCATGTAGATATCGGCGGAGTTCTTGCCGCCGCCGGTCAGCGGCGGGCAATCGACCACCTGAAACCCCGCCCAGGTGAAATTGGCCCGATACGGATCAATCAGGCGCGGATTGGCATAGCACCGCTTCATGAGAAAGCGCCGGCGCGGCGCCAACAGATCGCCATGGTCGATGAGGTCCCCCCGCTCCAGCGCATCGACCCACACTTGCGGCGCGCGGGCGAAGGCATTGGCGAGAGCTTCGTCGGTCTTCTTGATCGACAGGCCCATATTGTCGAAGTCGACGAATAGAACGGAGCGGGCCACACGCGGTTCGGACAACGGCACGGACTTGCCTTTCAAAGACCCATCACGGGTGAGCGGGAAACACGACGCGACGAACAATCGCAACCGGAAGGGAAGAACATGCAGACGATCACCCAAAGGCTGCTTATTCGCAACCCTCTTGCGACCGTCCCTTCAAAAACCTCTTCGTAACCCTCCTTGCATTCAACCCCGCACCCAGGCGGCGAAGGGCTTGATCCCTAAGATTCGATTCAAAGTGTGCGCGTACCTTCAGGATCATGAAAGAGCGTGCCAGACGGGGCGAGGATCGCCAAGCCCCCGGATCAGGCACCTACGGGACGTATCCGATGCAACATTGGATCGGCAGTCGAGGAGAGGAGACGCTGGCCGCCCGGCTTGGCCGCTTCCGCGTGCTCGCATCGCTGTCGCCCGACACCCTTGCCGACATCGCCGAAGAGGTCCGCGGCTTCTGCCTGCCGGCGGGCCAGGAGCTTACCCGCGACGGCGCGTTCGCGCGCGCCCTGTTCCTGGTGGCGTCCGGATCGCTTAGCGTGGCCGTGACCGCGGCGTCGGGCGAGATGGAAGAGGTGGCGACCATCCCTGCTGGCGAGACCGTCGGCGAAATGTCGTTGATCACCGACGAGCCGCCGTCGGCCCGCCTATTCGCCGTGCGCGACAGCGAACTATTCATGCTCGACAAGGCCGCCTTTGAGCGCCTCGCGCACGCCCACCCCGCTTTAATGCGCGAACTATGCGTGATCATGGCCGAGCGCCTGCGACGCACCACCTTACGCGTGCGCGACCGCACCGCGAGCCGCACGGTCGCCCTGGTCGCCGCCGAGCCCGGCCTTGATGTGATGGGGCTGGCCGCCGAGATCACCGACGCGCTGAGCGACACCGGCCTGTCGATCTGGATCATCGACGCCCGCGACGCCCAGCAACCGACCGACTGGTTCCACCGCATCGAAGCCGCTCACGATCTCGTTTTGTACATCGCCGACGACCCGCGCGACCCGTGGCGCCGCCGCGCCGAGCGACGGGCCGATCGGGTGTTCGTGGTCGCGCGCGAAGCTCCACCCGCCACGGGCGACGGCCCAGCCCGCGCCGGCGATGCCGAGCGCGCGGCGCGCGAATGGGTGCTCATGGTCGACGATCGGCCGAACCCAAGCGCGGCAATGTCCGCCCGCGGCCTCACCCACATCGTGCGGCGCGATCATCCCAAGGATGTCGGCCGTCTGGCGCGGTTCATGGCGGGCCGCGCGATTGGGCTCGTATTGTCCGGCGGCGGGGCGCGCGGCTTCGCGCATCTGGGCGTCGTGCGCGCCTTGCGGCAGGCCGGCGTGCCCATCGACGCGGTCGGCGGCACCTCCATGGGCGCGATCATCGCGGCCGGGGTCGCCATGGAATGGGACGATGCCGAACTGGCGCACCGGATGCGCGATGCCTTCGTGCTGACCAATCCGCTCACCGATGTCGCCGTGCCCTTGGTCGCGTTCTTCCGCGGCCACAAGGTGGCGCAGCTGTTTGACCGCCACTTTGGCACCGCGCGCATCGAGGATCTGCCGGTCCCGTTCTTTTGCGTCACGTCTGATCTGACCGCCGGCACCGATGCCGTCCAGCGCGCGGGGCCCGTGGCGCGGGCCTTGCGGGCAACCGTCGCGTTGCCCGGTGTCTTACCCCCGGTGGTGTTTGGCGGCCATGTTCATGTCGACGGCGGCGTGATGAACAACTTGCCGGTGGAACACATGTTGCGCATGGCGCCCGGTGGGGTGATCGCCAGCGACGTCTCGGGCGACACCGCTCTCTTGCCCGGCACCCACAAGGGCGCCACGCCCGGCATCCTTTCCATCCTCGTGCGGACCGGCACGGTGGGCAATGAATGGCAGCGCCGCGAGGCGCGCCGCCAGGCCTTGCACGTGTTTGAGCCCATGGTAGCCGATGTCGGCTTCCGCGATTGGCAAGCCTTCGACCGCGCGAGCCAGCGCGGCTTTGACCACACCCGCGCCCGCTTGATGAACGATCCGGGCCTCTTGGAGCGACTGGGCGTGAGCTGGTCGGATGCCCACCCCACTCAGTTCACCGCCGCCCCGTGACGGTCGGCGTCTAACGGACAAAGCGCGCGTTACTTCGGAATTGTGCGCTGACGGACTACGCGATCCCCCTTAGGTCAGACCCTCAAAACGGGGTGAACCCGTCGGGGTTGATCCCGTCTGGCGCGTTTGGCCCCGCTCCCGCACACTTTCCCCATTGGCGAGCTCCGTGGACGGCGCAGCTTGCGACCGCACGGGGGATAGCATGGGACTGGCAATCGATCCCAAGGATCTCGTCGTCGGCGTGGCCGACATGGACGAGAATTACGCGCGCACGTTCGCGCTTTGGAAGGCAGCCGCATCGGTCGATGACCATCGGTTCGCCACGGCGCTTGCTGCGCTGACCGACGATCTGGCCGTCCTGTTCACCCGCGAGGAGCACCTCATGGCGGCCGCGGGCGACGGCAATCTGGGTCCGCATCGGGATGAACACACCCGCCTCTTGCGCGAACTTGCCCGTTTCCTCGGCCACACCCGTGCCGGCAAGAGCCACTTCGCGCGCGCCTGGATCCGCGAGATGTTTCCCGACTGGCTGGTTTTGCACATCCGCACCATGGACCAAGCCGCCGCCACCCACATCCTGCGCGCCAAACTCAAGACGGTCGCCTAAAGGTCCGCGCGAGGGATCATGGCGCGCTTGAGCGGCAAACAGCCAATTCAAGCGGTCTTAAGCAAGCTCGTCGCCCACCGACGCCAGCCTTGCGGCGCGGATCGAACCAGGGGATCGGGCCGAACGTTGAGGACCAATCGATAGGTGCGCGTGGTGCCGCCGCCGATCGGTTGGGCGCCGCTGGCTTCAACGAGTTTGATCATCGCGGTATTGTCGCGGGCGACATCAAAGCGCAGTGCGCCAATGCCCATGTCACGGGCCTGGG